>JBARUM010000234.1:0-3659 GCA_049645725.1 Maribacter sp. | reverse complement strand
TTAAAGTAAAGCCTTTCTGAAATAGGGTTGTTTTCCATATCAAATACCGTCAGGATATTTACACCTGAGAAAAGCAAATCATGTGGAAGCGATTGTTCTATTTCTGTGGCAGAAAATGAAGGGAGCGTAATTATTTTGGCATTGCTACCATTGTTAATAAGTAAGGTGTATTGTTTTTTGGCCAATGTAGCTAATGAAGTTTCATTGGTTTTCAAATGAAGTCTTAAGGTATCTTTTTCATCTAAGAGTTGCATTGAAAAACCAACTTCTTGAACCAATGGCAGGGGAAAAGAAAAAATCTCTCCATTAAAGCGCATTCTTGCCGAGTAGGTTTGGCCTTTTTTGGGGTTAAAGGAAAACTTCCCAAGCCCTAGTCTATTTACTTTAAAAGAATTTAAGATGTTATCATCCTTATCGTAAACCGCTCCCTCTATATGGGCAATACCAAAGCCAAGACTGTCCTTAACAACTACCCCGATGGTATTCTCGGTATTCATTACCAAATGTCCTCCCTCTGGAAGAAACTGTGCATCCATTGTGGATTTTACAATCGGTATTTCTAGGGTTCCTGTTCCCGATTCTGGGTCTATTATCTCAATCGCTTGGACAAAAAAGTTTTGTTCCTTAAAGTTTTTCATCCAGTTGGTGTAAGCCTTTAAAGTGTATTTTCCAGTGGTAAAAAGGCTATCTATCACGAAATCACCTATGGCGACTCCTTTATCGACTTTGTATAGTTTTTGCCGGATAGGAATATTGTTTTTGTCGGATATCGTTACATATAAATTGGCGGTTTCGTAAGAAAGTTTTTTGGATTCTTTATTAAAGGCATAAGCAGTAAAGCCTATTTGCTCTCCTTTAATATAAGTTGTCTTGTTGGTATGCACGTAGACCACCTCTCTGGGTAGTTCCGCGTAATAATTTAGAGCTTCTAACAGTTCTTCTTGTTGGCCGCCTTCCTGACCAAAGGAGGAAAGGGAAATTAGGGCAATTACAAATAGGAAGATATAACGTTTCATTTAGTTCTAATTTACTAAATGTTCAGATAGGCACGAAATTTTTATTTCCCGTAAAAGTTTTGCTTCTATTGCAAATTTGTATACCCTACAAATTTTATAAACAGATGTTTTGGACGGGATAACCCCTAAGAGAAAATTAAAACAATTACTAATCAATTTTAAGAGAGAATATCGTTAACGAGACTATTGGCACTAAAGAAAATGGTTTAGTTTACTCCGCAGTTGATTTTAAAGGTGTGTTTATCCAGTATGTATCACCATCTAGAGAATCATCTATTGTCGCATTTTTCAAAGGTCGCGTCTTATTGATAAAAACAGCATCTTTGGGCAGTGATTTTCCCGGGAATATTTCTTGGACAAATAGTTCACGAAACTGGTTTGCCGTTATGGCTTGCTTTTTGCCCAACTTTTGATTTTTAACATCCAAAACATTTTTGATCTTGTAGGTAAGGTTTTCTAGTGTACCTTCTTTTCGGATTTCATTGGGTATAGGACTTCCCTTAACTAATTGCAATTTAATCATGTCTGGTTCACTGATACTAAAAGTATCAATACTAAGTTTTCTGTTCTTATACTTGAATCTGAAATCCTTTACTCTTTTTAGGGATGTTTTTTTTATAGGATTCGTGAACTTTACAAAAATGGTATTTTGATCTATATCCAAGATAATTTCTTTAATATCAAAATCCCTTGTACTCATCACTTTGAAAAAATTATTGAATGAGATATAGTTCAGATACATAGAATTTCCTTTTAACATATATTCTACCTGTAAATTACAGAAAGGTTTATTCCTATAAAGCAAATGATACTCTAACTTATGTATAGCATAGTTTTCAGGTGAAATATAAATCGTTCCCTTTGCGGAATATTCAGATCCAAAACCAAAAGTTTGATTGGAATAACGAACTTCATGTCTGGTGATAGGTCTAACATACTTAAATTCGATTTCGTACAAAGGCAAGTCATTTAAATAACTCACTCTTGTTGCCTTGAAGTTATGGTTTGCAATAAAATCGGTCTGAAAAATATCGATAAAGGAAAAACTTAGACGATTATAATTTCGAATGGGATCATGCAGATTAAGAATGCTAAGTTCGTTACCTCCCATATTGGCTATTTCTGCATTTTTGATATACTTCCTGTCCTGGTTGTAAGCCATAGACAATTGTCTGTCTATAGGAAAATCAGCATTAGATTTATATTGATACAACAGCGTCTGATTGTTGGTATCAAGTATTTTGTTGGTCTGTATGCCCTCATCGAAGACTTCTATAATCGCCTCGTTTAGATTTAGATATTGATTATCCACTTTCTGGTAATCCCTATAATAACCAATGTAGGAGTGCGGTAGTGTTGGATAATTCTTTGTTATATTGTCAATTGCCTTTTTCACCAAGGACAAACCTGAATCCTTATTCTGACTTCGTTTTCCGTCGCCAACTAAAACAACCTCGTCCAATAGTTCAATTTTGGGCGTTAGAAGAATCGTATTGATATCTTCATACTGTAATGAGGCTATAGGAATTTCTTTTGTCGCGTAACCAATGGAAGATATCTGTAAGGTGTCTACAACCTCCTTGTATTTATAGGGTAATCTGAAATATCCGTTCTCATCCGTAATCATACCATTCTTCTTGTTTTTAAACTGAACGGTGGCAAAAACAATAGGGCTTTTGTCTTTTTCATCAATGACTTGGGCCGTAATTTCGGTAAGATTCTTTTCTTGAGCGAAAGTAAATGTAGCGCAGCATAAGAACGCTAGTGTAAAACTTGAGATTCGAAATTTGGAAAGAAACACTTTCATTTAGTTCTAATTTACTAAATGTTTAAATAAGTAAGTAACTTTAATTTCCTGAATTTTTTCACCTCTTTTGTAGCTCTATATTCGCCACAAATTTTATTAAAGGCTATTTACCGCTTGGATAACCCCTAATAGAAAATTACAACAATTGCTAATCTATTTCATTAGAGAATCTTGTTGACAAAACTATTGGCGCTACTCAAAATAGCGATACTCAGGTTAGGGTTTCATGCTCAAGGCAAGGTAACCCATAATTTCCTCATAAGGCAAAGTCAATACAACGGGGCCGTCCGCATAGGAGGCAACCTCATATTGTTCGTAGAATAATTGTAGGCCCTCTTTGGTGTAACCAATATTTTCTGGAAGGTAAAAGGCCTCTGTTTCAAACATAAACCCTGTGCTGTTTATGGACTGGGCGGCCGGAATTTTCTCCTGTGCACGGAATTTTATTTCTGCTAGTTCTTCAAAAGTTTTTTGGTTCTTGAAGAGCTGCATGTTTTCTAGTGCCAAGCCCTTTTTCTTGTCAAAATTTAAAAATCGGGTGGTGCTATAGCCATGGGCTCCGCCCGTAAATAAATAGCTATTTAAACGAATGGTGAGGATGTTTGAGTCCTCGTATGCAATCTCACCCTTTATTTCTGCTTCCCATTGCATGGATTCTTCCGAGAATTTCTCCTTTATCGTCATGTACTCTGTTTGAAAAGATTCCACCGCACTTTGTATGGTAACGGCATCGGTCTCATCATCAAAATTTAATAGGGAAATAATTTCTTCGCTTATTGCAGCATTTACAGTATTGTTAATTTTGTTATTGCCCAATGCTTTGGGAACAGATATAG
>JBARUM010000233.1:0-5364 GCA_049645725.1 Maribacter sp. | reverse complement strand
AAATCTTTAAGAATAAAACTAAAGAGTAAATCTCTATTATAACGTTCTACCAAGACCTTAACTCTTTTCCCCTTATTATTATTTAGCATCTGTAGTACCTCTTGAAGTTTGTACCTGTGTATGCGTTTACCGTTTACGGCAAGAATAATATCACCTTCCATCAATCCTGCGGAATGCGCTGGGCTGCCAGAGCGTATGCCAGATACCACAATTTCTGGAACAAGGCTCAGCCTAGTAGCTCCTTGGAGGATAATCTGAACATCCCCATACGTACGTTCGTCATTATAGACTACTCCGTTTGCACTTGCAATACGTTCCGATACATACCGCATGCCCGCATGTTGTAAATCTATGCCACTAGTATTATACTGGAAAGGTTTTTTAAAATTGGAGTTCTTACGAAGCGTTATTTTTTGATTGGGATAGTCAAAGATAATATTGAAACGTTTTAAAACTTCTCCGCCCAAGCTTCCGTTCCTATTGCCCATGTCCGTAATGGTATTAAAAGTAATCATATCAGGAAATGCTGCTTTTGCATCCTCTAAATTAAAACTCCCAATCTTAATACGATTAATTTTGGTTCGCTTACCATAGATATCCCCTGCAAGGCCCTTTCCAAGAAAATCCTCGTAATACTTCTCCGGAATCGTTATACGCTCGTCCTCAAATAACCAAATGGCATCACTGCTTCCCGTGTCCAAAAGCATTTTAACGCCTAGCTTGGTATTATCCTTTAAGTCAATTTGGGCGTCCAAGTAGGCCTTTCTTCCCACTAAGGAAATATCTAGTGTCTCCGCTCTTCTATTTGATTTGTAAACATAGGTTTTAGGTTTGAAAAATTTAATGGTCTTTTTAGCGTAATTAATATCGACTATAAAATTCTTAAATAAATCGTAACCTATAATACCATGGATGGGTACTCCCAGACTTGGAGAAAAATTAATATCCTCGTCCATAACCACATATAATTTTTGTGATGTGTTCTTAATATTACCAAGTCTAAAAGAGTTGCCACTTGAGCTAAGAGCATTGATCGGTTCACCATCCCCAAGACCATTAATTGTAATTTCCGACACGTTCTTTAATTGTATTGAATCCTGATCGGAAAAATTAAATAGAATAGGTGTGCCCACTCCAGAATCCATCACAAATGATAATTCCGTGCCATTAACTTCCAACGGAATAACTATTAAATTATTAATAAGTTGGAAATTTATTTTTTCATATCTCTTCTCCTCTGACAAAGAAAAGTCTTGAGCGCTCGTTAAAAGTGGGAAAACGAACAACAACAATAAACCGTTATGGAGTATTTTTCTTAACAAAACATTTGTTAATTGATTATCTACCTTCAAGTTACGACTTTTTTACTTGCACCATAATCTTTTAACATCTCTTTAGACGAAGTAAATAAAGTCATCTATAATTGTAAGATCCACAATGATTTCCCAAATTTGCGTAAAATAGAAAGCAAATGCCGTTAGTTTCAAAAAAAGGGTTGTCCATGCCCCAATCTCCGATACGTAAATTGGTTCCTTTTGCTGAAAATGCGAAGAAAAAAGGGACAAAGGTAATTCACCTAAATATTGGCCAACCTGATATAAAAACCCCTCAAATAGCCCTTGATGCCGTTAAGAACAACACCCTTTCTGTATTGGAATACAGTAGAACCGAAGGCTCTGAAATTTTTAGGGAAAAGGTTGCGGGTTACTACGGAAAAAATGAAATACACGTTTCCGCCAATGATATCATTATAACCACTGGTGGCTCGGAAGCCTTGTCATTTGCAATGGGAAGTATTGCGGATGCAGATGATGAAATTATTATTCCAGAACCATTTTATGCAAACTACAATGGTTTTGCCACCGCTTGTGGTGTTAAGGTAGTCCCGGTAATCTCTAAAATAGAAGACAACTTTGCACTACCACCAATAGCCGATTTTGAGCAACTAATTACTCCAAGGACAAAGGCCATATTAATCTGTAATCCTGGAAACCCTACCGGATATCTCTATAGCAAAGAAGAAATACAGAAACTAGCTGGTATTGTTAAAAAGCACGACTTGTTTCTAATTGCGGACGAGGTATATCGGGAATTTACCTATGATGACAAGGAGCATTATTCCATTTTGCAGGAAGAAGGCATGGACGACCATGCCATTATTATAGATTCGGTTTCTAAGCGATACAGTATGTGCGGGGCCAGAATCGGGTTTTTAGTCTCTAAAAACAAAGAATTCATTGCAACGGCCTTAAAATTCGGTCAAGCCAGATTGTCTCCCCCAACGTATGCTCAAATAGCAAGTGAAGCAGCCTTAGAAACTCCGCAACGTTATTTTGATGAGGTCAAAACCGAATATGTTGCAAGAAGGAATCTCCTGATCGCCGAACTTGAAAAGATAGAAGGTGTAAAAGTAGCAAGGCCTCAAGGTGCATTTTACTGCATTGCGGAATTACCGATTAAAGATGCCGATGTTTTTGCACAATGGCTCCTAGAAGATTTTAGGGTAAACAACGAAACCGTTATGGTTGCTCCTGCCGGGGGGTTTTATGCTACAAAAGGGCTCGGCAAAAACCAAATTAGAATAGCCTATGTGCTAGATCAGGATAGCCTTAAGAGGGCAGTCTATATTCTTGGGGAAGCTTTGAAGAGTTATATTGGCTAATGGAGATACAAAAGGATTTTTCACTTAAAGACTACAACACCTTTGGCATAAATGCCAAAGCACGTTTTTTTGTTGAAATCAACTCGGTTGATGAACTTGTAGCAGTTTTAAGGCTCAAGGAATATCCTAACAAGTTCATACTAGGCGGCGGAAGCAACATGTTGTTAATCCAAGATGTTAACGCCTTGGTTATTCATATAAACATTAAAGGAATTCAAATACTCCAAGAAGACGAAAACAACGTAATTTTAAAAGTGATGGCCGGTGAAAACTGGCATCAATTGGTGTTGTGGACGTTAGATAATGGCTATGGCGGATTAGAAAATCTTTCGCTTATACCAGGTAACACTGGAACGGCACCCATTCAGAACATAGGAGCTTATGGAGTTGAACTGAAGGACAGCTTTATAAGTTGTGACGCGTTGCTTAGAGAAAACCAACAAATGACTACATTTTCTTTAACCGACTGTGAATTTGGATATCGAGACTCGTTTTTTAAGAATACGGGAAAGAATGCCTACGTAATTGTTTCCGTTACTTTTAAATTATCTAAAAAGAACCACGAAATAAATAAAAGTTACGGGGCGATTGAACAGGAGTTGAAAAAGAATAATATCAGCACCCCGACTGTCAAGGACATTTCCGATGCTGTCATCGCTATTAGAAACAGTAAGTTGCCCAATCCAAAAGAAATTGGAAATAGTGGAAGTTTTTTTAAAAACCCCATACTATCAAAGAAGGCTTTTGAAAATTTTGTGAAGAATAACCCAGAAGCGCCATTTTATAAAATATCAGATTCACAATATAAAATACCTGCCGGATGGTTAATAGAACAGTGTGGTTTTAAAGGAAAACGTTTTGGTGATACCGGTGTACATAAAAATCAGGCATTGGTATTGGTAAACTACGGAGATGCTACTGGAGCGGAAATAATGGCGTTGGCGGAGAAAATCATTAAAAATGTTAAAACCAAATTTGGTATATTAATTGAAGCTGAGGTAAATCTTATAAAATAACCCCCGCAATTAAAACTACGAGGGTTATACCAAACCAAACTAACCAAAAATTAAGTGAACAGTTACCAGCTGCGCACTTAAGAGATTTATATTTTCATAAAACGACTCTTTAACAATCAATTTTATAAATTAGCGTTTATTGATATACGGTTGCACTAACACTTTTGGATGTTAAGGCCTTAAGACCTTTGGTTCATCTATTAATTTATGAGCACACTACTTGAAAAACATATAGTTGAACTATTACAGGAGCGCAATGAGAAGGCTATTTCCCTTTTGTACGATAATTATGCCGATACCTTATTGGGTGTCGCCAATAAAGTTGTCCGAGATCCTGAACTGGCTCAGGATGTAGTTCAAGAGAGTTTTATAAAAATCTGGAAAAAGGCAGATTCATATGATTCCTCAAAGGCTAAGTTATTTACCTGGTTATTTCGTATTACAAGAAATACCGCCATAGATAAATTAAGAAGTGTAAACACAAAATCCGATAAGGAAATCCAAATTGATGTTTCAGACGTATATACTTTAGGTGTTGAAAGTATCAGGCCAGAGTTCATGGATGTACAGGAGAACTTGGATAAGATTGAAGAGAAATATCAAATAGTGCTAGAAGCACTTTTTTTTCAGGGAATGACACAACAAGAAGCCAGTGACGAGCTTGATATTCCCCTAGGAACAATTAAATCCAGACTTAAAATAGGTCTAAGAGAATTACGTAAAATATATGGCCCTGCAATTTTAGCGCTTTTATTAAAATTAGTATAATGAAAGAAAAAATAAAAATATTCTTGGATTCTGATCTTTTGGAGAATTACCTAGTAGGTAACACCACTGAATTGGAGTCGCTTCAGGCTGAGCGCTATATCGCCATGTATCCAGAGGTTAGGAAAACCTATAACGAGCTTCAGGAAAATTTAGAGACTTTCGCAAAACTTCATGCAATAAAGTCTCCTGAGGGTCTTAAGGAAAAAATCATTTCCAGAATACGTTCTGAGCGTCAAGGAAGAAAAAAGTTCTTTAGTTATGCCATCGCGGCAAGCTTTGTGGCTATAATGTTCGCAAGTGCATCTTATTTCTTTTGGAATCAGAACCAGGATCTTCAAGAAGAGAATACTGTAGTTAGTAACAAAATCAAACTCTTGGAGGAGGATATGATGCAGCAGTTGGAAGATGTTCGAAATCAGTTTATAGTTCTCAATAACCCAGGAACAAAAAAATATAAGGTAAGCGGAAATAAAAAGGCAAAAGAGCTTAAGGCAGTTGCCTATATAAACCCGGTTAAGAGGTTATCATACATTAATGTTAGTAAATTACCTAACCTTCCAGAAGATCAATGTTTTCAGATGTGGGCCGAGGTAAATGGCGAAATGATAAACTTAGGTATTATTGAGGAAGCCGGTGATGAGCAGAACCTTAGAGCACTACCCTATGCCAAAAATGCGGTAGGCTATATAACCATTGAACCAAAAGGCGGCAATCTAAATCCTACCGTAGATAATATCGTTGCGAACATTTCTTACTAAAAAACATATACATAAAGTAGTCATAAAGCCCCAGTTTGGGGCTTTATTTTTTTATCTTTGGAAAAACTTAAGTTATGAAATTGATTTTTCTGACCATTGGACTTCTCTCACTTGCATTTGCAGGAATTGCCATAAAGATATGGGCGAAAAAAGATGGCAA
>JBARUM010000232.1:0-3000 GCA_049645725.1 Maribacter sp. | reverse complement strand
CAATGTATTCCTTGGGTGTTAGTTCATCCGCATATTTATGGAAATTGGGCATACGCCCACCAAAAACAATGCTTTTTAAATTTAGTTTTTCACATAGTTCCTTGCGATAATCATATAGCCTACGTCCTAACCGCAAACCACGAAATTGTGGTTTTATAAAAACCTCTATTCCGTAAAGAACATCACCCTCGTTGTTATGTGTTTTAAAGGAATAATCCCCTGTAATCTGTTTGTATGTATGATTATCGTCATAGGCATCATAATCTACAATAATGGATAATGCGACACCGGCCAACTCTCCGTTTATTTTGATAACTACTTGTCCGTCAGGAAATTTATCTATTAAGGATTTAATATGTTCCTCTTTCCAGTAAGCCCCAGGCATATTGGTATATGCAGAAATCATAGCGTTTTTTAGCTCTTGATAGTCATCAAGGCTCAGGAACTTCAATTCTATATTTTCAATATCTTCAATTTTCATATACGTTCTTTTTACGGCGTTTCCGCCATTGAAATTCCCAACATGCAGCAAAAAGCATATGCCTTAGGGAAAAGTAAATAAGATAGAATGTTTTGGGAAAAGTTAACAGTGTGGAAAACCAATTTACTGGTCTTCCTCTTCACCGTCCACCATATCTTCTGGATTAGGTTCAACCACTGCTTCTGGATCATCATCTTCAAAATCATCATAATCGGACTCATCATAATTCTCCATGGTGTATTCCAGTTTCTCACTGATTTTTACCAGATACTTGGTATCCTTGGTTAAAACCTCAACAGCTTCAACCCTCTCGCCTTGGCCGTTTCTAAACGAAATGATATCACGATCATCATATCCGTCAGGATATCGTTCAACGGTAAGTTTCAATACTTCTGGTGTCAATTTCTTAAAATCGACTATTACTTTTTTTAAGTGTGCGTGTTTATCCATAATTACAGGTCCAAAAGGTAAGCAAAAATTAAAGGAGCAACAATGGTTGCGTCACTTTCTATGATAAATTTAGGTGTATTGATATCTAATTTTCCCCACGTGATTTTTTCATTAGGGACAGCTCCAGAATACGAACCATAACTGGTGGTACTATCACTTATCTGACAGAAATAGCTCCAGAACGGGGTGTCTGTGCGTTCCATATCCTGATATAACATAGGTACTACACAAATAGGGAAATCTCCTGCGATACCTCCACCTATTTGGAAAAATCCTATTCCGTTTTTAGAATTATCAGTGTACCAGTCTGCCAAAAAGGTCATATACTCTATCCCCGAT
The DNA here is from genome assembly GCA_049645725.1 of Maribacter sp. GTDB lineage: Bacteria > Bacteroidota > Bacteroidia > Flavobacteriales > Flavobacteriaceae > Maribacter. Next base: position 1,730 of record JBARUM010000232.1, on the reverse strand, counting down.
TTCATAGTACTTGCTTTAAGCTCTCCCTTTAAGACGTAAGAGGCAAAAATATTACCCATGGTACTATCTTCCCATCCCGGACAAATAATAGGTAGGTTTTTCTCCGCAGCGGCATACATCCAGGAATCCTTTAAATCTATCTCGTAATACTCTTCCAGTACTCCGGAAAGCAATAGTTTATACATATACTCATGGGGCAGGTAACGTTCGCCATTGGTCTCGGCATCTTTCCAGATTTTTACAATATGCTCCTGTATTCTTCTAAAAGCTTCCTCTTCAGGGATACAGGTGTCCGTAACACGATTTAGTCCTTTTTCCAATAAATCCCATTCTTCCTGTGGTGTTAAATCGCGGTAATTAGGCACTCTTTTGTAATGTGAATGTGCCACCAGATTCATAATGTCCTCTTCCAAATTGGCTCCCGTACAAGAAATAATCTGCACCTTATCTTTGCGGATCATTTCCGCAAAAATTTTACCTAATTCTGCCGTGGACATGGCTCCCGCCAATGACACCAACATTTGTGCACCATTGTTCAACTGCTCCTCATACCCTTTGGCAGCATCCACAAGGGCGGCAGCGTTAAAGTGCAAATAGTATTTTTCTATAAAATTGGAAATCGCCCCCTTAGTCTTCGTCATCCTCGAATTTTGAATTATTAGAACCTCCCTTATGGTCTATATCATAAGTGTTGTCATAATCATCATCTACATCCTCACCTGCAAACTTATAGCTTAACATCTTGTAATATAATTTGGCCGCTAAAAAATCTGACGATTTATCGGTGGTGCTTGGACATAGTTCTACCATATCAAAACCTACTACATTTTTTTCTTCAAAAACTTGTTTTAAGAATGCAAGCGTCTCATACCAAAACAATCCACCAGGTTCAGGGGTTCCGGTTGACGGCATTATGGATGGGTCTAGAGCATCTAAATCAAATGTGATCAAAACATTATCGGTTAAAGCCTCCACAACTTTGTCCATCCAATATTCATCATTTACCATATCATGGGCAAAGAAAGTTTTTTCCTCGTCCATGAAAGTCTTTTCAATAGCGTCCATAGAACGGACACCAACCTGGACTAAATTAGTAGTTTGACTTGCTTCATGTACGGCACATGCATGATTGTATTTGGAACCATTATAAGACTCACGCAAATCTGCATGAGCATCAATATGCAACACGGTCAAATTATCAAAACACTCATTGAAAGCACGTATAGTTCCAATGGAAATTGAGTGCTCCCCTCCAATTAGGGTTACAAATTTATTGCGTTTAATATAGTCCTTGGTCACCTTATGTACACTATTGACCAAGGCTTCTGGAGAGCTATTTTCTATAATAGCATCGGCCAAATAAATGCCCTGTTCATACACCTCGGAATCCGTTTCAATGTCATAGGTTTCCATATTTTCCGATGCTTCCAAAAATGCCTTTGGGCCTTTATCAGCACCTTTGCCCCAAGTACTTGTCCCATCATAAGGAACAGGGATCAAAATAACTTTAGCTGTTTCTAGTTGTGCGAATTTATCGGGAATACCCGCGTAATTCTTTGTGTTCATTTTAATTATAATTTAATTTTTGTTCGTTTTGATACCCTATTTTTATTTTATGTTCTCCGACCTTGAAATTAAAGGTTAAAGTTTTAAGTCATTTTGTAAACTTAGATAATAGTTTTGTAGTTAAGTTGGGGTTATATCCCTAAAATTATGCCTTCCTCTTGTTC
>JBARUM010000231.1:0-7098 GCA_049645725.1 Maribacter sp. | reverse complement strand
CTTCTGGCCCCAATGGAAGGTGTACTGCCATTTGATCACCATCAAAATCCGCATTAAAGGCCGTACATACCAATGGATGTAACCTAATTGCTTTCCCTTCAATTAATTTGGGTTGAAAAGCCTGTATACCTAAACGGTGTAATGTAGGGGCACGGTTTAATAATACCGGGTGACCCTTCAAGACATTTTCAAGAATATCCCAAACGACCGGTTCCTTTTTGTCTATAATCTTCTTTGCCGATTTAACCGTTTTAACAATACCCCTTTCTATTAGTTTTCTAATAACAAAAGGTTTGTATAGTTCGGCAGCCATATCCTTTGGCAGTCCACACTCGAACAATTTCATTTCGGGACCTACTACAATTACGGAACGCGCAGAATAATCCACACGCTTTCCTAGTAAGTTCTGGCGGAAACGTCCTTGTTTTCCTTTCAATGAATCAGAAAGTGATTTTAAGGGTCTATTAGATTCTGTTTTAACAGCTGAAGCCTTACGCGTGTTATCGAATAATGAATCCACCGCTTCCTGTAGCATACGTTTCTCATTTCTAAGAATTACTTCAGGTGCTTTAATTTCAACTAGTCTCTTAAGACGATTGTTTCGTATAATAACCCTCCTGTACAGGTCATTTAAATCTGACGTTGCAAACCGACCACCGTCTAAGGGTACTAAGGGTCTTAATTCTGGTGGAATCACCGGAACAACTTTCATAATCATCCACTCTGGGAGGTTTTCTCTGTTGTCCTGAGATTCTCTTAAGGCTTCAACCACCTGAAGACGTTTCAATGCCTCAGTTTTCCGTTGCTTTGAAGTTTCCGTATTTGCTTTGTGTCGAAGCTCGAAAGAAAGTTCTTTTAAGTTGATTCTTCCCAATAAATCAATTAAGAATTCCGCACCCATTTTAGCGATAAACTTATTTGGGTCGGAATCTTCTAAATATTGATTTTCCTGTGGAATTGATTCTAAAATATTAAGGTACTCTTCCTCGGTTAAGAAATCCATCTTCTGAACTTCTTCACCTTCTGGTCCTTTTGCGATACCCGGTTGTATTACTACGTAACGTTCGTAGTAAATAATCATATCTAATTTCTTAGATGGTAATCCAAGAAGGTATCCTATTTTATTTGGTAAGGACCGGAAATACCATATATGTGCAACGGGTACCACCAAGTTGATATGCCCTACTCTATCTCTACGTACTTTTTTTTCTGTAACCTCAACACCACAACGATCGCAGACGATACCACGGTAGCGGATTCGTTTATATTTTCCACAAGCACATTCGTAATCCTTGACAGGTCCAAAAATGCGTTCACAGAAAAGACCATCACGTTCTGGTTTGTGCGTTCTATAGTTAATTGTTTCAGGCTTTAAAACTTCACCTCTGGATTCTGCCAAAATTGCTTCTGGAGAAGATAATCCTATTGAAATTTTACTAAACCTTTTTATTGGGTTATTATCTTTTATTCTAGCCATAATAGCGTGCTGATAATGATTTTAATTTTGTTTATTAATAGTCACAAGACTATTTACTTATTCCTCAAGTCTAATATCCAAACCTAATCCCTTAAGTTCATGCATTAATACATTGAAAGATTCTGGTAAACCAGGTTCTGGCATAGTTTCACCTTTAACTATAGATTCGTACGTTTTAGCCCTTCCAATTACATCATCGGACTTAACTGTTAGAATTTCTCGTAAAGTAGCGGAAGCACCATAAGCTTCTAATGCCCAAACCTCCATCTCTCCGAAACGTTGGCCTCCAAATTGTGCTTTACCACCTAATGGCTGCTGCGTTATCAATGAGTATGGTCCAATAGAACGAGCATGCATTTTATCGTCTACCATGTGTCCTAGTTTCAACATGTAAATAACACCTACAGTCGCAGGCTGATCAAAACGCTGACCGGTGCCACCGTCATAAAGATAGGTATGTCCAAATCTTGGAATTCCGGCCTCGTCCGTATACTCATTTATCTGATCCAGAGTTGCACCATCAAAAATTGGAGTAGCATACTTTCTTCCCAATTTAAGACCGGCCCAACCTAATACGGTTTCATATATCTGACCAATATTCATACGCGAGGGTACTCCCAATGGGTTCAAAACAATATCTACCGGAGTCCCATCTTCCAAGAAAGGCATGTCTTCCTGACGTACAATTCTAGAAACAATACCTTTGTTTCCGTGACGTCCTGCCATTTTATCGCCAACTTTCAACTTACGTTTCTTAGCAACATATACTTTGGCCAACTTCATAATTCCTGCAGGTAATTCGTCACCAACAGAAATAGTAAACTTGTCCCTTCTAAGGTTTCCTTGAAGGTCGTTTAACTTTATCTTGTAATTATGAAGTAAATCGGCAACCGAATTGTTTGTATCGTTATCCGTTGTCCAACTACCACCGACCAAATGGGCAAAATCGTCAACCGAGTTTAACATTTTCATGGTGTACTTTTTACCCTTCGGTAATACTTCCTCTCCTAAATCGTTCAACACCCCTTGAGATGTTTTTCCATTTACCAATGTGAACAATTTCTCTACCAAGATATCCTTTAACTCTTGGAACTTTACTTCATATTCCAATTCTAATTTGGATAGTTCTTCTTTATCCTCAGAACGTCTTCGCTTATCTTTTACTGATCTTGAGAATAATTTCTTATCTATAACAACACCTCTTAAAGAAGGTGAAGCTTTTAATGAAGCATCTTTAACATCACCTGCTTTATCCCCAAAGATTGCACGTAACAACTTTTCTTCAGGAGTAGGATCTGATTCACCCTTTGGCGTAATCTTACCTATAAGAATATCCCCAGGCTTAACTTCCGCACCAATACGAATCATTCCGTTTTCATCTAAGTCTTTAGTAGCCTCTTCCGAAACGTTTGGAATATCGTGCGTTAGCTCTTCAGCACCAAGTTTTGTATCTCTTACTTCTAGCGAATACTCATCAACATGAATAGATGTGAAGATATCTTCACGGACTACTTTTTCAGAAATTACGATGGCATCCTCAAAGTTATAACCTTTCCATGGCATAAAAGCAACGGTAAGGTTTCTACCCAAAGCTAACTCCCCTTTCTCAGTAGCATAACCTTCACAAAGCACCTGACCTTTTTTAACCTTGTCACCCTTTTTAACAATTGGTTTAAGATTAATACTTGTCCCTTGATTTGTTTTCCTAAACTTAACTAGTTGGTAGGTTTTAAAATCCTCTTCAAAACTGATAAGCCTTTCAGCCTCGGTCCTATCGTATTTTATGGTGATTTTTTGCGCATCTACATACTCGATTACGCCATCACCCTCGGCATTGATAAGTACTCTAGAGTCAGAAGCAACTTGTCTTTCCAAACCTGTTCCCACAATTGGGGATTGTGGCTTTAATAATGGAACAGCCTGCCGCATCATGTTTGACCCCATCAATGCCCTGTTCGCATCATCATGTTCTAAAAATGGAATAAGAGATGCAGAAATTGAAGCTATTTGATTGGGAGCAACGTCCGTGTATTGAATTTCAGAAGGATCTACTACAGGAAAATCTCCTTCTTCCCTTGCAATAACCTTTTCCGTATCTATTTGTCCATTATCTTTTAAGGGAATGTTTGCTTGCGCAATTTTCATTCCTTCTTCCTCTTCAGCACTTAAATAAACATAATTATTAATGTCTACTTTTTCTTTTTCTACCTTTCTGTATGGCGTTTCCAAGAAGCCCATTGGGTTTACTTTGGCAAAAACCGCAAGAGAAGAAATTAAACCAATGTTCGGCCCTTCAGGAGTTTCAATTGGACATAAACGACCGTAATGTGTATAATGTACATCACGAACCTCAAAACCTGCTCTTTCTCTAGAAAGTCCACCAGGTCCCAGCGCTGATAATCTTCTTTTATGTGTTATCTCCGCTAATGGATTCGTTTGGTCCATAAACTGGGATAGCTGGTTAGTTCCAAAGAAAGAATTAATTACAGAAGACAAAGTCTTTGCATTAATCAAATCAATCGGTGTAAAAACCTCGTTATCACGAACGTTCATACGCTCACGAATAGTACGCGCCATACGAGCCAAACCAACACCAAATTGAGAAGACAATTGCTCCCCTACAGTTCTAACACGACGGTTGGAAAGGTGGTCAATATCATCAATCTCAGCTTTAGAGTTAATAAGTTCAATCAAATATTTTATGATAGTTATGATATCTTCTTTGGTCAAGACTTGCTTGTCCATTCCAATATCCAACTGTAATTTTTTGTTCATTCTGTAACGACCAACCTCACCCAAGTTATAGCGTTGGTCAGAAAAGAATAGTTTATCTATAATGCCACGAGCAGTTTCCTCATCGGGTGGCTCAGCATTACGTAATTGTCTATATATGTGTTCTACAGCTTCTTTTTCGGAGTTGGTAGGATCTTTTTGAAGCGTATTATGAATAATAGCATAGTCAGACTGCGCATTGTTTTCCTTATGTAAAAGGATAGTCTTAACGTCCGCTTCCATAATTTGGGCGATGTGTTCCTTTTCAAGAACAGTATCCCTGTCCAGGATAATTTCATTTCTCTCTATAGAGACCACTTCCCCAGTATCTTCATCCACAAAATCCTCATGCCATGTGTTCAAAACTCTGGCAGCCAATTTACGGCCCATAACCTTTTTAAGTCCGGCATTAGAAACCTTTACCTCCTCAGAAAGGTCAAATATTTCTAGTATATCCTTATCTCGTTCAAAACCAATAGCTCTGAACAAGGTAGTAACGGGTAATTTTTTCTTTCTATCGATATAAGCATACATTACGCCATTAATATCGGTAGCGAATTCTATCCAAGAACCTTTGAAAGGAATTACCCTGGCAGAATATAATTTAGTACCATTTGCATGGAAAGATTGACCAAAAAATACACCAGGTGAACGGTGAAGTTGAGATACAACAACTCTTTCAGCTCCATTAATGACAAATGTGCCGCTAGGAGTCATATAAGGAATAGTTCCCAAGTACACGTCCTGAACGATAGTTTCAAAATCTTCGTGCTCCGGATCTGTACAGTATAGCTTTAATCTTGCCTTAAGCGGAACGCTATAGGTGAGACCACGCTCTATACATTCTTGAATGGAATATCTAGGTGGATCAATAAAATAATCTAAAAACTCCAATACGAACTGATTTCTAGTATCAGTTATTGGAAAATTTTCCATGAAGGTATTATACAAACCTTCATCGCCTCTTTGATCAGATTTAGTTTCAAGTTGAAAAAAATCTTGAAAAGATTTAATCTGAATATCCAAGAAATCCGGATAATCCGGTGTATTCTTAGCGGAGGCAAAATTTATTCTTTCAGTCTGATTTGTGAACATCTACGGACAGTGTTTTGATCGTGAGTACTATTTGGGTGATATATATCTTCATATACCTAATTCTATAAAATGGCTTAGGTCTGACTCCGCCGGGGCAGAAAAAGACCTAAACCAAAAGTGCTATGGTTGTTGCTACTATTTAAGCTCAACTTCTGCTCCTGCTTCTTCTAATGATTTTTTGATACCTTCTGCTTCGTCTTTAGAAACACCTTCTTTTACAGCCTTAGGTGCGCTATCAACAATATCTTTAGCGTCTTTTAATCCCAAACCAGTTAATTCTTTAACCAATTTAACTACTGCCAATTTAGAACCACCGGCTGCGGTTAAAATTACATCGAATTCTGATTTTTCTTCAGCCGCTTCACCAGCTTCAGCTCCACCACCTCCGGCAGCAACTGCTACAGCTGCTGCTGCAGGCTCAATACCATATTCATCCTTTAATATATCAGCTAACTCGTTTACTTCTTTTACCGTAAGGTTAACCAATTGTTCTGCGAAATCTTTTAAATCTGCCATTGTCTATCGTTTAATAAAATTTTAAAATATACTTAGTTTTTAGTGCGTACTATCTTTCAGATAATGTTTTAAGGATTCCGGCAAGTTTACCACCACCAGATTTAAGTCCAGAAATAACATTCTTGGCTGGGGATTGTAATAACCCAATTATTTCACCAATCATTTCCTCTTTAGACTTAATGCTTACTAAAGCATCCAAGTTTTCATCACCTATGTAAATTGCTTCCTCTACAAAAGCCCCTTTTAATAAAGGCTTATCAGATTTCTTTCGGAAATTCTTGATAAGTTTTGCTGGAGCATTACCAACTTCAGAAAGCATTAAAGAGGTATTCCCCTTCAAGGTTTCCGGAAGTTCGCCAAACTCTTTTTCCGAAGCTTCCATCGCTTTTGCAAGCAATGTATTTTTAACTACTGCAAGTTTAATGTTCGCTTTAAAACAGGCCCTTCGTAAATCTGAAGTTGTTCCTGCATCCAAGCCAGAGATATCCGCCAAATAAATAATAGAACTATCTCCTAACTGCGTAGTCAAATCTTGTATAACCGTTGCTTTTTCTTCTCTTGTCATAATTGATATTTTTAACTAGCAGTGTTTAAACTGACTTAGGGTCTAATTGAACACTTGGACTCATGGTGCTGGACATAAAAATACTTTTCATGTATACACCTTTCGAGGCAGTAGGTTTCATTTTATTCAAAGTCTCCAATAACTCTTTGGCATTGTCCGCTATTTTATCAGCAGAAAAGGAAGCCTTTCCAACTGCCGCATGTACAATACCTGTTTTATCAACTTTAAAATCAATTTTACCTGCCTTAACTTCAGATACAGCCTTAGCTACATCCATTGTTACAGTTCCTGTTTTTGGATTTGGCATTAAACCTCTTGGCCCTAAAACGCGTCCCAATGGTCCTAATTTACCCATTACGCTTGGCATCGTGATAATTACATCAACATCTGTCCAACCGCCTTTTATTTTTTCCAAATATTCGTCCAACCCTACAAAATCGGCACCTGCTTCTTGCGCTTCGGCCTCTTTATCAGGAGTTACCAGTGCTAAAACCTTAACATCTTTACCTGTTCCGTGAGGAAGTGTTACAACACCACGAACCATTTGATTGGCTTTTCTAGGATCTACTCCCAAACGAACTGCCAAATCTATAGATGCATCAAATTTTGCGTTGGTTATCTCTTTAATTAGAGCTGAAGCCTCATCTACAGAGTACAATCTATCCTTCTCTAT
>JBARUM010000230.1:0-10170 GCA_049645725.1 Maribacter sp. | reverse complement strand
CAGGGACGATTTCTTTCACAGGTACTGATGGAGAAGTTCAAACGATCGTGGTTACCATATTGGACGACAACATCATAGAACCTACCGAAGGGTACGTAGTGAACCTCACGGGAACTACAAATCCGTTGGTGAGCATCAACACGCCTCAGGCGAACGGTTCCATCTTGGATGATGACCTTATGGCCAACGACGGTATCAGCTTCGTGAACACGAACGTTGAAGTAACCGAAGGCGTGGGCGTTACGGCTACATTCGAGGTTGCCCTCACTGGAAACTTCCAGGACGCATTCGACGTTTCCTTCGAGACCGCTTTCGGTACCGCTACCGATACGGATTTCGATGCACGGGCAGGTGTCATTTCCTTTGTGGGTAATGACGCAGAAGTTCAAACGATCGTGGTTACCATATTGGACGACAACATCATAGAACCTACCGAAGGGTATGTAGTTGACCTTACGGGAACTACAAATCCGTTGGTGAGCATCAACACGCCACAGGCGAACGGTTCCATCCTAGATGATGATATGGATCCCTCTTTTGGAGTTCAGTTTGATGTTACCTCAATAGATATTAATGAGGCTGCAGGAACTGTTTCTTTAAACGTAATATTGAACGCCGAGGTGCAAAACGAGTTCACCGTTGAATACAATACAACGGATGGAACAGCAACTGATGCCTTTGACTATACCGGTGTAAGCGTAGGCACTCAGACCTTAACATTTGGAGGGACTAACGCAAATACACAGATAGTCACTTTACCAATAATAGATGATATCATTATTGAGGATACGGAAGACTTTAGTGTTCTATTGAGCAATATCTCGACAACTTTGGTAACTATCTTATCAAACGACACTGCACAAGTTAACATCATTGATAATGATGGAAACGAAGGATGGCCGGAAGATATTACAATCGAAGCTTGTGATGTTATTCCTTCTGCTGCGGACTTAACGTCCGATAGCGCTTGTGCCATAGATGTGGTATTGGAAGAAGTAATCGCTGGACAAGACGATGAATGTGCCACGGAGTATACCATTACAAGGACTTGGACGATTACCGATTGTGTAGGTAATGTTCGTGAGCATGTGCAAGTAGTCACCATTGAAGATACAGTTGCTCCTACATTTGTGGAAGAGTTGCCACAAGATATGACCGTTGCCTGTAATGAGGTTCCAGAGGCTGCTGTGCTTACGGCGATTGACAGTTGTGAGCCTAACATTGTAGTACTATTTGATGAAGTTGTGACAAATGATGCAAATTGTGCAACAGGATATACAGTTACCCGCACTTGGAGTGCAAGTGATTGTGCTGGGAATATGGTTAACCATACCCAAGTGATTACAGTACCTCCAACGGGACCTATTATGGCAAGCCCATATGAAGAACAAGTGACTATCCTTTGTGGTGATATGGTTCCAGAAGTTCCGGAGTTAACATTCACTGGTGGTTGTGGTAATTATGAAGTTGTATTTACGGAAGAAGTGGAAAAAGCCAATGATTCTGATGACTTTATGATTATTCGTAACTGGGACGTGACAGATTCTTGTGGAAATACAGCTTCCTTTGAACAGATTGTCTTTGTATTGCAACCGCAATTAGAAGAAGTAACGATTGATATCTGTATTGAAGAAGAGGCAATTGATTTATTAAGCTACCTTCCAGAAGGGTTTGACGCTAATGGCGAGTTCATGGTATTGGAAGGAGAAGTTACCCTTGACGGAAGCTTGTTCGATCCTTTAGATCATCAACCAGGTGAGTACAAAATCGCATACACTTCCATAGGTGGTGAATGTAAATACTATGTTGATTTTACTATTATAGTGAATACTGATTGTGTACCATGCGGTCGTGACCAGATTGAAATATCAACAGCAGTTACACCCAATGGTGACAATGTTAACGATCGCTTTGAAATAAGAGGTGTTGAATTTTGCCAGTTTATTTTTGATGTAATGATTTTCAATAGATGGGGAGACAAAGTAGCTGAAGTCAGAGACTATCAAAATAATTGGGGCGGAGAATCTCCTAATGGTTCTTTTGGTAGCTCAGGAATGCTTCCAGCTGGTACTTACTATTACATTATTAATGCTACGGATACGGAAACCGGAAAGAAACTTGAGCCTTTCAATGGCTATATTTATCTAGGTTCAGAATAAACCGATAAGCTTTTACTAATTAAAAAAACACCCAACCTACGGTTGGGTGTTTTTCATTCATTATATTGAATATCAGATATTTACAAATAAACTATTTGATACATCTATAAAAAATAACCGTTAACCGAAACAAATGTATCAGAACGAATTTAGGGGTGGTTTAAACGGCTAAATTACTGATTAGCAAGGGTTCTTAATAGATTTGAAAAGAATATAACCTGCTTCTATCACAAGTAGCTCTATTAAAGAAACTTAACCTAGACATCATGAATCATTTTAAAAAGCAATTTTTTATTGTTACGGCCTTGTTCGGTTTTGCCGCAACAGCCCAGCAATTACCGCAGTTTACACAGTATATGTATAACACAATATCGGTGAATCCTGCTTATGCGGGAAGCAGGGAAACTATTAACGCTACAATACTTCACAGGAACCAATGGGCAGGTTTAGATGGTAACCCACGGACCAGCACCTTCTCTATCCACTCTCCATTGCGTAATGATAGAATTGGTTTGGGACTTTCCTATATCAATGACCGTTTAGGTTTTGAAAACACCAATTACATATATGGCGATTTTTCCTATTCTGTTCCTGTTAGTGAAGAAATAAAAATGTCTTTTGGTTTAAAAGCCGGTTTTACGAACTATAATTTAGATAACCCAGATCAGAACGATGCCTTCTTTAATAACAACTTTAACAGTTGGAATCCCAATTTTGGTGCGGGCTTCTATATTGGTTCTAATCTTTGGTATGTGGGGATATCCTCACCAAGAATTTTAAATACGGATTTAAACGACGGAGAATTTCAAGCCCTGGAGAGAAATAGCTATTATGCAATTGGAGGTCTTGTTTTTGATTTGTCGGAAACTTTGAAATTTAGGCCCACGGTTATTACAAAATTTACGAACGGTGCGCCAGCCACATACGACTTAACGGCCAGTTTTCTTTTCAATGAAAAGTTTTGGATAGGTGCTACTTATAGGTTTAATGATGCATCCAACTTCGGTGCTCTAATGGACTATCAGGTTTCCAAAGACCTTCGTATAGGATACGCGTATGATTTACCAACATCCGCCATAAGACCTTATACCGGAGGTACGCATGAAATTATTTTAATATACGAGTTTAAGAAAAAAGAAAAAGGTCCGGTCAAATCACCTAGATACTTCTAAAAAAATAAAATCCAACATTATGAAAAGTTTTAAGAGTTCAATAATATTGGTTGCTTTCCTAGCAATAAGCCAATTAACAATAGCACAATACGGTGCACAAAAACGTGGGGATTACTTTTTTAGCAAATTTGCTTATGCCAAGGCAATACCTGAATACGAAAAAATGATAGAAGGTGGTTTAAACGATGAGTATGCCCACCAACAACTAGCTGAATGTTATCTTCTAATAAGGGATTACAAAAAATCTATCCCGCATTTTAAAGCAGTAATAAACAATGCTACCTTACCTACAGATTATTACTTCAAATACGCAATGGCACTATACAGTAATGGTGAACATGAAGAGTCTGAAAAATGGTTGAAAAAATATAAAAAATTCAACAAAAACGATTCGCGCGTAAAACGTTTTTTAAAGGACGGTAATTTAGCTTCAGTGGTCTTTAATAGTAGACAACGATATGAAGTAGAATCGGTAACCTTTAATTCTACAGAAAGTGATTTTGGAACCTTTTCTAGAGGTGGAGACCTTTATTTCTCATCTTCTAGAAGAGATGCCGTTACAGGGGAAACCTATGGTTGGAATGATGAGCCTTGGTTGGATTTATTTGTAGTACAGGGAGATAATGAACTATCTACTCCCAAAAGACTTAAAGGGAATGTAAATACCAAGTTTCACGAAAGTTCTTTGGTTTTTTCCACGGATTATAAGAATGATACCATCATTTATTTCACTAGAAATAACTTCTTTCAAAAAAAGGAAGGCTACGGCGTATTTGATGAAATAAATCTCAAAATATACAGCGCTAAGCAAATTGAAGGCGAATGGATGGAAGATAGAAATTTAAGGATTAACAGCGATTATTATTCAACCGGTCATCCCTCTGTATCGCCAGATAGAAAGTTTTTATATTTTACTTCGGATAGGCCGGGAGGCTATGGTGGTACGGATATCTACTATTCGGAAATCCACGAACGTGGTGGCGTAGGCGCTCCAGTAAATGCAGGGCCAATTGTGAACACGGAAGGCAACGAGATGTTCCCCTTCATCAACGAAGAGGGCAAATTGTTCTTTAGTTCGGACGGGCATGTAGGCTTTGGACAACTAGATATATTTTCTACCATTTCCAATGAAAACAATGAAATCATTGATATCATCAATTTAGGAACTCCGATGAATAGTTCCAGCGATGATTTTGCCTATTACGGTCTTCCAAACGGCGTTGATGGTTTTATGAGTTCAAATAGAGAAGGTGGTGTTGGTGCCGATGATATCTACAGATTTAAATTTACGCCAGCATTGGATGTTGAAGGTTTTGTTATTGATGGAGTTAATGAACAACCCCTAGATAGTGTTCGTATAAAACTATTTGATCAAAAGACGAACACATTAGTTGCTGAAACCACAACCGATGAAAAAGGATATTATAGGTTTCCAATCAATAGGAAAACAACCTATATGATAGAAGCGGTACGAAAAACGCATCCACATAAAAATATATTCTTTGATACTTCCGGCACACCGGTTGCCCAAAAACTAATTCGACAAGATATTGTTTTGGAACCAGTATTAGACCTTAAGTTATTGGCCAATTTAAATAAAATTTATTTTGATTTCAACAAAAGTGATATAAGACCGGATGCGGCAATAGAATTGGACAAAGTAGTAAAGGTAATGTCAAAGACTTATCCAGATATGATCATAAAGCTAGAGGCGCACACGGATCCCGTTGGAAGCCATGCCTATAATGATGGATTATCTGAAAGAAGGGCAAAATCTACCTATGAATATCTTATAGCCAACGGCATCTCAGAAGATAGAATAGTTTCTTATAAAGGATTTGGAAAACGAATGCCAATTAATCATTGTACAAGCAAAAAGGATTGTTCACCGGAAGAATTAGAACTGAACCGTAGAACGGAATTTCCGATTATACAGATTAAAAAAGGCATATTGACTGCCAGATAAGTTCAATACTAGGTTAAATTCAAAAAAGTCCTTCACATGAATGTGAAGGACTTTTTACTTTTAACAACTTTCTTTATTATTTTAAGATACCATCTACGATTCCATATTCAATAGATTCCTCAGCATTCATCCAATAGTCTCTATCAAAATCTTTAAGTACTTTTTCAAATTTCTGCCCGCAGTTGTCCGCCAAGATATGTGCGCTCAGCTCTTTAGTTTTAATAATTTCCTTAGCCTGAATTTCAATATTCGAGGCCTGTCCCCTAGCCCCACCACTAGGTTGGTGAATCATTACTTGGGCATGTGGTTGTATAAAACGTCTTCCCTTTTTCCCAACCGACAACAAAATGCTTCCCATGGATGCAGCTAATCCTGTACATATGGTAGAAACCGGGCTTTTCAAGGCTTTTATAGTGTCATACATTGCAAAACCAGAAGTAACGTATCCTCCTGGACTATTTATGTATAATTGGATTTCCTTATTATTCTGCATGTCTAGATACAATAACCTATCAATGACATGTTTAGCGGAATCATCATCTACCATACCCCAAAGAAAAACCTTTCTTTCCTCCAACATTTTTTCATCTATGGCCTCTTGAATTTTCCCTTTTTTAGCACTCATACATTTATTTTTTTTTCAAAATCAAAATTAAGGAATTAATTGTAAAAGTCACATAATGGTCATTTACTAAATAATAACTATTACCATCAAAATAAATTTCTATCCATTAGTTGGTCAATTATTAAATAGATAAATAGATAAGACTATAGATTATAAGTAACTGGATAATTGTGAATAAGCAAAAGGCAGGGTTTAAAACTCCGCCCTGCTATTTTCCTATGTTTATTTCGTACTATTATTGTTTGACCTCAACCGTATTTTCCACAACCTTTCTAATGGGGACTACTAGTTTCCCTGTTTTGGTTTTAACTACAACGGAAATATTGTCTATCGCTTCAATAGTACCCTCTATTTTCTTAACTTTTATTTGGTCTCCTATTTCGTAAATTTTTCTAGAGTAGAAAGTGCGCAACAAATCCCCAACCACTTCTCTGGATCCCAGACCAAGTGCCAATGCCATGGCGAAGAGGAAAGCACTTAAGATAATTGTAAAGTTACTCGTTATGATTGCTGTATCTATTCCAGCCTGATTAAGAGCAGTTATACTAATGAAAATAACTATAAGATAAAAAAGAAGGTTGCCTACTATTTTTCCTCCGCCTATACCCATAGATTCAAAAACCGAGGTAACGGCTTTCTTTATGATTTTGGCTAAATACAAGCCCATCATAAAAATCACCAACGCCGTTAATAAAACGGGCAAATATCTAAGTAAGTTGGCAATTTCCTCAGAAATAATCGTTAGACCCATCACATCCGAGGCAACAATAATAAAGACTAACCAAAGTAATGTCTTTACAAAGGTCAAAAGGACTTTAGAAATTTGTATTTCCACTTCAGAGTCGCCAAATAATTTAGCCTCGTTTACCTTATCCGAAAGCTTGTCTATTTTAGCTATCTTCATGATTTTCTTTAGGATTACGGTAACTATTTTTATGGTAATCCATCCAAATACTAAAACTACAAAAGCGCCAAAAATACCTGGCAAGGCAGCGGCAATATCTCCTAGTATCCTGCTCAGAGTATCAAACGTAAGATCCTTCCATTTGTCTATTGTTTCCATAATTCAAAAATTTCTCTGTTTAGTGGTTATTTATCGTTCTTGGATTTAGTAGTCTTCAACATACCTTCTATTAAGGCCGTATAATTACCTGTGAACAAAGTAGCCATTTCCATAATAAGCTTCGCCATGGCAACATCGTTCATTACTTTTTTGCGTAATTCAGGTGGTACATCCTTCAAGTCTCCTTGAATTCCCTTAAATGGATTTTTGTTTTGTTCTAACATCTAGGGTAATGTATTATAAATTTCTATTACTCTTGCTTTAGCCCTTTTGAGTCTCATTTTCACTGCACTTGCTCCTAATTCCAGTAGAGATTCCAATTCCTTTATAGATACTCCGTCCTGATATTTTAATAAGAGAATGGACTTATCTTCTGGTGGAATTAGTTCTAATGCTTGCTTTAATTTTGAAACTTGTAGGTCCAATAAACTTTCATCCGTTACCTCTACTGATAATTTATATTCTGAATCATCAATATTATTCGACTTATCCCTCATTTTCCTTCCTTTGTCCCTATTTACATAGTTTACACAAAAATTGTAGGTAAATGAATATAACCATGTCGAAAACTTCGATTTTCCCTTAAAGGAACTAAGTTTCACGAATAGCATTAAAAAAACGTCCTGTGTAAGGTCCTCCGCTTCCTTCTGGGATTTTGAAAACCCATAGCACTTATTATAGACTAATTTAGCATATCTATCATATAAGACCCCAAATAACATTGGGTCTTTCTTGTCTACTATGTTTTGAACTAAAACCTCGTCGGTCAAGTCTCCATAAGAATCATCAGAGTCCAATTTGGTTTTGAATTGGTTACTTATGATGATTAGACACAGTCTCTTAAGGAAGGTCACGCTTTTCTTTTTAGTTCTGAACAAAAATAGACGAAAGAAAACTGTTATTTATATCTTTACTTCAAATACCACGTACCATGAAAAATTATTACTTTCTTTTTGCCGGTTTTATTTTATTGTTTTTAGGTTGTAAGACCGATAAAAAAAACCAATCGGAGGAGCCTAAAAAAGAATTGAGTATTTTGGAAAAAGTAGCCCATGCACACGGATATGAAGATTGGGCAACTGTTTCCAATATCAAGTTTACTTTTAATGTGGATCGAGATTCTTCACATTTTGAGCGTACGTGGTTATGGAAGCCAAAATCCAACGATGTAATTTTCATGACTAGGGAAGATACTATTTCTTACAACAGAAAAGCAATGGACACCGTAATCATGAAAACCGATGGTGGTTTTATAAATGACAAGTTCTGGTTACTGGCGCCCTATCAACTAATATGGGATCAAAAAGGTTTCACCTATGACCATTCTGAGTTGCAAGAGGCCCCCATAAGCAAGCAAAAAATGCACAAACTAACAACGGTTTATGACAATGAGGGAGGCTATACCCCTGGTGATGCCTATGATTATTATTTTGGGGACGATTATGTCATAAAAGAATGGGTATTCAGAAAAGGCAATCAAGAGGAACCCTCCATGATTACAAGTTGGGAGGACTATAAAACCTTAAAAGGACTGGATATTGCTACAATGCATAAGCGTCCGGATGCTAATTTTCAATTATATTTTACTGGTATAGAGGTTGAATAAATTAAGTTATTTCGTTTTCTTATTCAACCTAAAACTAGCTCCTAAAATTATAAGGGCACAACAAAGTAGTACCAAAAAACTAGATTTAAGGGAAAAGCTTTCAGCTAAAAATCCGAGAATAGGTGGTGCGCATAAAAAACCTGCATAGCCGGTTCCCGCAATAAAAGCTATCCCTTGCGAGGACTCTACTCCTTTTACGTTTCCTCCTATTCTAAATATTTCCGGCACCATCACGGAGAAACCTAATCCACTTAGAGCAAATCCCGCAATGGCCAGATAGGTGTTCGTCGTCAATACCAAAACATATCCTGCCATTGCCAAAGAAGCACCTAAAGCTACCATTTTCACTGACCCCATCTTAGCACTAATACCGTCTCCTAGAAAACGTCCTAAGGTCATGGTAATTTGAAAACCTAAAAATCCGGTGCCCCACAAGGCTTCTGGAGCAACACTAACTTCCATTAAATATAGGCCACTCCAATCTACGATGGCTCCCTCACTTCCCATAGCCATAAACGATATAAGACCTAGTAACAAAATTGGTTTAAACAAGCTAAGATTAAAAGGCTCCTTTTCTATAAGCCCGGCTACCTCTCTGACATACTTTTTATGAAAAATCAGATTTACAAAAAATACCAATGCTACAGCAATACCCATATGTAGAACAGGATTGTCTAACGGACCAATTAGGAAACTACCTAGTCCCGCCAACACGCCACCTAAACTGAAAAATCCGTGAGAGGCAGACATGAATTTTGCACTGTCCTTTTTCTCCAGCTCCGTTACCAAAGTATTCATGGCTATATCCGTAAAACCATTGGAAGCACCAAAAAGAAAAAGCGCGCCCATTAAAGAATAATAACTTGGAGCCATTAAGGGTAACATAGCGGCGACGCAGCTTAACAAAACTCCATTCCAAGTAGCTTTGCCAACCCCAATTTTATTTATTATGGCAGAGGCAAAAGGGAAAATTGAAAAAACACCTAATGACAAAAAGAAAATTGCAATTCCTAATTGGGATTTATCAATTGATAAGGCTTCCTTAACCGTTGGGATATATATGGCCCAAGTGCCAAATAAGATATTTAAACTAGCAAAAACCCAGGATGGTCCAAAATACCTAGAGTTTGTGAGAATGAGTTTAAGTGACTTCATTTATGGCTTGGCGATTATTTTTTGGTTAAAAGACCATCAATTTGAAAGGATTCCTTTTTTTAATACTTGCCCAAACCTATACATATCCTCAAACGAGCAATAAAAAGGTGCAGGAGCCAAACGAATCACATTTGGCTCCCGCCAATCCGTGATTACCCCATTTTTCATCAAATAATCAAAAAGTGGTTTCCCTTGTCCATGAAGAAAAACGGACAGTTGGCAACCCCTATCCTTTGGTGTAATAATTTCAAAAGTACGCCCAGAAATCTCATCATCTATTTCTTTTAATATATACTCCAAATAGGCAACAATTTTATTTCTTTTTTCAATTAATACCAACATTCCTACTTCTTCAAAAAGTTCCAAGGATGCCAAATATGGAGCTACCGATAAAATTGGCGCATTACTTAATTGCCAAGCATCC
>JBARUM010000229.1:0-4097 GCA_049645725.1 Maribacter sp. | reverse complement strand
GCTTATGTCCAATCTTTCCATAGGTATCAACAGCTTTTACGAAGATTTAGCCTGTACGCAACAAGATAGTAAAGTTTTAAGTATGACTTTTTCCGAATTTGGACGTCGAATTTTCGAAAATGGCTCCAATGGTACCGATCACGGTAAAGCGGCGCCGACCTTATTCTTTGGCGCAGGACTAAATGGTAGTGCATTTGTAGGAGACCATCCCACCTTGGACAATCCAGATGGCCGTGGAAACTTAGAATATACAATGGATTTTAGAGACTTATATGCAACCGTCCTCGCCGAATGGCTTTGCGTAGATATACCCTTGGTAGAACAGCACTTGTTGGATCACCCTTACGCCCCTGTAAATCTAGGATTTAACTGTAGTGGTGTTGACTTTCCGGACATTGTTTACAGTGACGGAGATGTCACCCCACCAACACCACCAGACGGCGAAGGGATGGATCCAGCCCCATTTGACCCAAATTTACTGAATGCTATAGTTCACAAACCGTTCTATCCTACGGATAGTACACCTCACATCTACTTGGAAATGCCGTTTACGGCTCAGGTAGATATCCAATTATTCAATATTCTTGGACAAAATGTGGGAACAGTCTTTAACGAGATGATGCTAGAGGGTTCCACAGAAATCAACATACGAGAGCGCATGCCCGAGCATCTATCAACTGGCAAGTACATTTATCGTATAAGTGTACAGAATCAGAAAATGAGCAAGTCAGTTATGGTCGCTTAATCTGTTTCCCCACTATGCAACTTGGCCTTCGGCGCTATCCTCAAGATATGGCCGAAGGTTTTTATTTTTCGGTCAACACGCATTTCTTAGGTATAAAAATCTTTATTTTTGTTGCCTAACTATAACAAATGCCCAATACTACAAGAACACCTAGCAGATACACTATTACTGCAGCGCTGCCATACACCAACGGCCCAATACATATTGGTCATCTGGCGGGGGTTTATGTGCCAGCGGATATTTATGCCCGTTATTTAAGATTAATAGGCAAGGACGTAGCTTTTTTGTGCGGAAGTGATGAGCATGGTGTGGCTATCTCCATGAAGGCCAAGAAAGAAGGAATTTCTCCCAAAGATGTTATTGACAAGTATCACGGTATCATTAAGCAGTCTTTTTTAGACTTTGGTATAACTTTCGATAATTACTCCAGAACCTCGGCAGAGGTTCATCATAAAACAGCATCCGAATTTTTCGTGAAACTCTATGAACAAGGTGATTTTATTGAAGAGACTACGGCACAATTATACGATGAAGAGACCAAACAATTTTTGGCAGATCGTTTTGTAGTTGGCACCTGTCCCAAATGCGGAAATGAAGAAGCTTACGGCGACCAGTGTGAAAATTGTGGGTCTTCCTTAAATGCAACCGACCTTATAAATCCAAAATCTACGATTACCGGCAGTGTTCCAACCACTAAGGAGACCAAACATTGGTTTTTACCGCTAGACCGCTATGAGGATTTTTTAAAGGAATGGATTTTAGAAGGGCATAAAAACGATTGGAAGCCTAATGTTTACGGCCAATGTAAGTCATGGATAGATGGAGGTTTGGAGCCTAGGGCGGTAACGCGCGATTTAGATTGGGGTATTCCCGTTCCCGTGAAAGGTGGAGAAGGAAAAGTATTATACGTTTGGT
The DNA here is from genome assembly GCA_049645725.1 of Maribacter sp. GTDB lineage: Bacteria > Bacteroidota > Bacteroidia > Flavobacteriales > Flavobacteriaceae > Maribacter. Next base: position 2,437 of record JBARUM010000229.1, on the reverse strand, counting down.
TTGATGCTCCAATAGGTTATATATCCTCTACCAAAGAATGGGCAGAAAGGGAAGGCAAGGATTGGGAGCCCTACTGGAAGGATAAGGACACCAAACTCTTGCATTTTATTGGTAAGGATAATATCGTATTCCACTGTATTATTTTCCCTGCTATCTTAAAGGCACATGGAGATTATATTCTTCCGGATAATGTTCCTGCTAATGAATTTTTGAATTTAGAAGGCAACAAATTATCCACTTCTAAAAATTGGGCAGTTTGGTTGCACGAGTATTTAGTGGATTTCCCAGATATGCAGGACGTTTTGCGATACACCTTAACTGCAAACGCTCCTGAAACAAAGGACAACGATTTTACATGGAAAGATTTTCAGGCTCGTAACAACAATGAGTTGGTAGCAATTTTCGGAAACTTTATAAATCGTGTTGTCGTGTTAACCCATAAATATTTTGACGGACAAGTACCTCTTGCGGGGCATTTTTCAAAAATAGATTTAGAAACGCTAGATCAGCTCCGCAAATATCCAGAGATTATCTCAAGTTCCCTAGAACGCTATCGTTTTAGGGAAGCCGGACAAGAATTGATGAATATGGCCCGCTTGGGTAACAAATATTTGGCCGAGGCCGAACCTTGGAAAGTCATTAAGCAGGACGAGGAACGGGTAAAAACTATAATGAACGTAGCGTTACAGATAGCTGCTGGTCTAGCGGTGCTTAGTGAACCCTTTTTACCTTTTACCTCAACTAAGCTAAAAAATATCCTAAATATCACTTCGGCTTCGCTCAATGACCAAAATGTGGAGACTGAGCGCCGCCTAAGTCACCATTGGACTGATGTTTCCCAAAAAGAAACCTTACTACCGGCAGGTTATAAGATTAACCAAGGGGAATTATTATTCCGAAAAGTAGAAGATGAAGAAATTAAGGCACAATTGGATAAGCTGGAAGCCACTAAAAAAATAAATGAATCCGAAAATGTAAAACTGATGCCACAAAAAGACACCATTATATTTGATGATTTTTCCAAGCTAGATATGCGAGTAGGAACTATTTTGGAGGCGGAAAAAATGGCAAAGACCAAAAAATTATTGGTTCTTAAGGTTGATACCGGAATGGACACAAGAACTATAGTCTCCGGAATTGCGGAAAGCTTTTCACCAGAAGAAATTATTGGTAAAAAAGTAACGGTTTTGGTGAATTTGGCACCACGAACTCTTAGAGGTGTAGATAGCCAAGGTATGATTTTAATGACTGAAAATTTAGATGGCAAATTAGTGTTTATGAATCCTGATGAAGAAGGTGTTGGCAATGGGGAGGGAATAAGTTAGGTATCATCTAATACCCTATTAATAAACTACGAACCTTAGGAGGTTTTGACCGCTTTCAAACCAAAAAAATAAATCTTCCATAAAATTAATGAACCTCTTACCCTATCTAATAAAGCACATCCAACTCCCTGAAAAGGGTATTAAAAATACAGTAGAACTCCTAAACCAAGACTGCACCCTACCTTTTATTTCCCGCTATAGAAAAGAAGCTACAGGGGGTTTAGATGAAGTACAAATAGGAGCCATTGTTAAATACAAAAAACAATTTGAAGTTCTTGAAAAACGAAGAAAAGCCATCATCAAAGCAATTAAGGAACAGAATTCCCTTACTCCAGAGCTGTTAGAGAAACTCAAAACTGTAGAGGATTTAGTACAGCTTGAAGATATTTACTTACCATTTAAAAAAAGTAAAAAAACTAAGGCAGAAATGGCCCGTAAAAATGGTCTGGAGCCTTTGGCAAAAATTATAATGGCTCAGCGAACACAGGAAGTTGAATTTACGGCCTCTAAATATCTGGGCAAAACCATCCAAAATGAAGACGAAGCTTTAGAAGGTGCAAGACACATTATTGCGGAGTGGATCAATGAACGAACCGATATCCGTAATCAAATAAGAACCCAGTTGGCACGTTTTGCTATCATTACCACTCAAGTCATCGGGAAGCAAAAAGAAAAAGCCCAGAAATACAGAGATTATTTTGATTGGAGCGAACCACTGAATAAGTGCCCCTCCCACCGTTTATTGGCCATTCTTAGGGCAGAAAGTGAAAAATTTATTCGAGTTAAAATAGAATTGGATGAGGAACGACTGTTAAATCGTATTGAAAACAGAATCATAAAATCGAATAACAAGTGTGCCGAACAAATCCAATTGGCCATTACCGATGCTTATAAAAGGCTCCTGTTTCCTGCACTCTCCAACCAGTTTTTAAAAGCGGCCAAAGAAAAAGCAGATGCCGATGCTATAGAGGTATTCTCCAAGAACTTAAAACAACTTTTGCTTGGCGCACCTTTGGGCGAAAAACGAATTTTGGCTATTGACCCCGGCTTCAGAACAGGTTGCAAAGTGGTATGTCTCAGCGCCCATGGAGATTTATTACATAATGAAACTA
>JBARUM010000228.1:0-14167 GCA_049645725.1 Maribacter sp. | reverse complement strand
CCATTTACCTCCCAAAGACAAGGCAAAAGAAAATAGAAATTAAGGAATAGGCAAAGGTTTGACGATAAAAGAACAAATAAAAAGCTTGTTGCACAAACCCATAATTTTTAAATTAAAAAGGCACAGGGATGTATTTAAATTTCTTAAATTACATCACATTTTAACGACAATTAGTGTATTTAAACTAAAGTTTTTTATTTTTGCCAACAATTTAAATTTTTAAAACCAATATTATTATGTCAGACATTGCATCAAGAGTTAAAGCTATCATCGTTGATAAACTGGGAGTTGATGAAAACGAAGTGGTAACAGAAGCTAGCTTTACTAACGATTTAGGGGCAGATTCTTTGGACACCGTTGAGTTGATTATGGAATTCGAAAAAGAATTTGATATTCAAATCCCTGATGATCAAGCTGAGAATATCGCAACAGTTGGCCAAGCCATAAGCTATATAGAAGAAGCTAAGTAATCTATGATTTCTTAAATAGATTCTAAATTATCCATGTGGTAAATACTCCGCATGGATAATTTTTTTAATTTACATTTGGTTTATATCTAAACTAAAAACAAGTTCAATGCAATTAAAGCGAGTTGTAGTTACTGGATTGGGTGCACTTACACCTATAGGCAATAATATTGAGGAGTATTGGGATGGTCTGGTAAACGGTAAAAGTGGTTCAGCACCCATTACCTATTATGACACGGAAAAATTCAAGGTCAAATTCGCCTGCGAACTAAAAAATTACAATACAGAAGATCATTTTGATAGAAAAGAAGGCCGTAAATTGGATAAGTTTGCCCAATACGCCTTGGTTTCTTCTGACGAGGCTATCCTAGATTCGAAACTAGACCTGGATAAAATTGATAAATTTAGGGTAGGGGTCATCTGGGGAGCTGGTATTGGAGGTTTAGAAACCTTTCAGAACGAGGTAATGAATTTTGCCCAAGGTGATGGTACACCACGCTTTAATCCATTTTTTATTCCAAAAATGATTGCGGACATTGCGCCTGGCAACATTTCCATAAAGCATGGTTTTATGGGCCCTAACTATACTACGGTATCGGCCTGTGCCTCTTCCGCTAACGCAATGATAGACGCATTGAACTATATACGTTTAGGACATTGTGATGTTATCGTTACTGGGGGAAGTGAAGCTGCTGTGACTATAGCAGGTATGGGTGGGTTTGGAGCCATGCATGCACTTTCCACCAGAAATGAAAGTCCTGAAACTGCATCCAGACCTTTTGATGCCACTAGAGACGGTTTTGTACTCGGCGAAGGTGCCGGTGCTTTGATTCTGGAAGAATACGAACATGCCAAAGCGCGTGGGGCAAAAATATATGCAGAGGTCGTAGGAGGTGGAATGTCTAGCGATGCTTATCATATGACAGCACCACATCCTGATGGCATAGGCGTCGTTAGAGTAATGGAAAATTGCTTGAGGGACGCTGGTCTATCAATTGAAGAGGTAGATGCCATAAATACCCATGGGACTTCTACACCTTTGGGTGATGTTGCGGAGTTAAAAGCAATTTCCGAAGTGTTTGGAGAACATGCGAAAAACATCAATATTAATTCTACTAAATCCATGACAGGACATTTATTGGGTGCAGCAGGCGCCATTGAGGCCATTGCATCCATATTGTCAATGGAACATGGTATTGTGCCTCCAACAATAAACCATACTAAGGTAGACGAGAGTATAGACTCAAGTTTAAATCTGACGCTGAACAAGGCTCAAAAAAGGGACGTAAAGGTTGCTATGAGTAATACCTTTGGTTTCGGGGGCCATAATGCCTGTGTAGTTTTTAAAAAAATCAGCTAATAAGGCAATATGACTTTCCCTAAAAATTTATTTAATTCCCATTCCAAAAAGGATGGGGATTTTTTTTTGGGGATAAAAAGAATTTTAGGATTTAAACCAAAGGACATAAGGTATTATAAAAAGGCTTTCCTGCATCGTTCAATGAATAAAAAGGATACAAAAGGTAATCCTATGAACTACGAACGATTAGAATTTCTTGGAGATTCTATGCTAGGTACTATTATTTCCAAACACCTCTATAGTGAAGTTCCCAATGGGGATGAAGGATACCTTACCAAAATGCGCTCTAAAGTTGTAAGTAGGGAACATTTGAACGAGCTCGGTAAAGATTTGGGCCTCATTAAATATGTGGAAAGTAGAATACCAAAATCGCATTTTGGAGAAAACATCCACGGAAATGTGTTTGAAGCACTGGTCGGTGCCATTTATTTGGATAGGGGATATCCTTATTGTGAAAAGTTCATCAACAAAAGAGTGATAGAGCCTTATGTGGACATTGAACAACTAGAAGGAAGGGTAATTAGCTATAAAAGCCTGGTCATTGAATGGTGTCAAAAACAAAAGAAGAGCTTTAATTACAATGTATACGAGGATACTGGGAAAGACCCTTTAAAACACTTTGCCGTAAAACTATCCATAGCCGGGAATGTCGTTTCCAAAGCAAGAGCAACCTCTAAGAAAAAAGCTGAAGAAAGAGCTTCTAAAAGAGCTTTTTTTGCACTTCAGGATAAAATGGGAGAGCTTTAAGATTTTACAACAAAACTCTAACGTTTTAGTAACTTTTGGAATATCTTAAACCCTAATTCATTTTAGGGATTATACGTTATTAGTCATATATTTACCGCTTGGTCAAGTCTATATGGCAGCAGTCTACAAAATTGATAGTGATTTTTATAATGACTCCTTTCTCTTAATAGCTTTGCATAGCACATTGGATGATTATGCTATGATATACTTTTTAAACCAAAGTCTAAAGGCAAACTTTAAGAGAACTAAAAAAGATTTTGATTTAACGGAGGGTAGTTCTTTTTCAGTATATCAATGGGAGGATAATTATCACGATAGGTTTTGGACATTAATTGCGAACCGTAGTTCTAAAAAAACTGTACTGGCAAATAATGATTTGTTTCTCAATGAACATACGTATATAAAACCAAGACTAATACCGGAATTAAAAGAGGTAGATTATTTTTTAAGAATAGAGGATGATTCCAGTTTAGGTCAAGAGGAAATAATTAGAAAGGTGCTAACCGTACCCAAAATAATGGTTGCATACCCAGTAGAGACCAACAAGCTTAAATCTAAGAACAATTTAATATTTTAACGATGCCAACTAAAAAGAAGACGAAGATAGTAGCAACCTTAGGGCCAGCTACAAGTAAGAAAGAGGTCCTGCGGAATATGATTTTGGCAGGAGTGGATGTGTTTAGAATAAATTTCTCGCATGCTGATTACAAAGATGTTTCGGAGCGCGTAAAAATGATAAGGGAACTAAACGAGGAGATGGAAACCAATACTTCTATTTTGGCAGATTTGCAAGGGCCAAAGCTTAGAGTTGGCGTTATGTCCGGTGAAGTAGTGGTGAGCCCGGGAGACGAAATTACTTTTGTTACGGGAAAACCATTTGAGGGAACTGCGGAAAGGGTTTACATGAACTATAAAGAATTCCCTAGAGATGTAAAGGCGGGTGAGCGCATACTTTTAGATGACGGTAAGCTTATGTTTGAAGTTATGACTACCAATAGTAATGATGAAGTGCGTGCGAAGGTGATACAAGGTGGCCCTTTAAAATCAAAGAAAGGTGTAAACTTGCCCAATACCAATATTTCATTACCTGCGCTTACAACTAAGGATGTTAAAGATGCAGAGTTCGCCATCTCATTAGAGGTAGATTGGATAGCACTTTCGTTTGTAAGATTCAGTCAGGATTTGATAGACCTCCAGGATATAATCAAAAAACATTCGGAGCATAAGATTCCTATTATCGCAAAGATTGAAAAACCCGAAGCCGTTGAAAATATAGACAAGATAGTCGCTTATTGTGACGGTCTAATGGTAGCTAGGGGAGATTTGGGAGTGGAAGTACCTGCACACGAGGTACCTTTGATCCAAAAACAATTAGTGCTACGGGCTAAAAAAGCGAGAATTCCAGTAATAATTGCTACTCAAATGATGGAGACCATGATTACCAGTCTAACACCTACACGTGCTGAGGTAAATGATGTTGCCAATTCTGTTATGGACGGTGCAGATGCAGTAATGCTCTCAGGAGAAACGTCGGTTGGGAATTATCCTGTACAAGTAATTGAAAAAATGTCGAGTATTTTAAAAAGTGTGGAAAGTTCGGATTTAATTCGTGTACCTCATGACCCACCGCATGTGAGAACAAAAAGATATATTACAAAAGCTATATGTTTTCATGCTGCCACAATGGCTAATGAAATAAAAGCCAAAGCTATTTCTACTCTAACCAATAGTGGTTACACGGCATTTCAAATTTCTGCGTGGAGACCTAGTGCGCACATACTTGTATTCACTTCTAACAAAAGAATACTAACCCAACTTAACTTGCTGTGGGGCGTAAAAGCCTTTTATTACGATAAATACGTTTCTACCGATGAAACTATTGAAGATGTAAATGCTATTGCCTGCAAAAAAGGATTTTTAGATGTGGGTGATATGTTAATCAGCTTGGCCGCGATGCCTATAAAGGACAAGGGTATGGTAAATACACTTAGGGTTACAGAAATTGAAACCTGTAATTTCTAAAATATAGTCATGTATATGTAAAAAACCTGCGTTTTCAGCAGGTTTTTTACATATACAAAGACTTTTATTTTTTAAGCTACCTCCTTTTCAAAAGCTATAAAATTTATAACATCTCCAGCTAAGTTATAAACGGGCTGACCTTTAATCCAACATTTGTACGTTGAACCGTCCTTCCTGTAGTTGAGGATTGTAGTTTCAAAAGGCTTCTTTTCTTTTACTGCTTTGGAAATTAGTTTAAGGGAATTTTTACAGGTTTTTTCTCCCTGGAACATTTTGGGCTTATTCCCTATAATTTGGCTAGGTATATATCTATTCATTTCCCAAATATTTTGGGTAGCGTATACAATTTTTAAACTAGTATCAGTTACAACAATCACATGTTCCTTATTCTTCAGCTCTTCCTCAAAAATTTGTGTATCAAAAGCCCAGGCATTGTTTTGAGCAAACTGGGATAATGACTTAATATCTTCCGCTATATTACAGGTTTTATCAAAAAATTGGGAGTAAAAATCCCATGAAGAGAGCGGCAAAGAATTAAGGTTGAGCGTCTTATGAAATTTAACAACGGCATCGTCATAGTTTCTAATATCTTCCATAAAAATTTTCTTTTTCAAAGCAATTTGCTATAAAGCTAAAAAAATCAGCTTTCAGGCCAAAATATATGGGAACGATTAACAGTATTGTTTAAGGAATCATTGTTTTAAAGGCCTATGAACTTGTAAAGAATGAACAAGAACAGAGACTAAAAGCAGTAAATACGGTTATTTAAAGCAGTAAAAATTATGAAGTTCGAATTTCACGACACCAAATTGGCATCACTTTTTGGTTTTACAGATGATATAAAATATAACCAGAACAACTTTTCAAGTAATTCTGGCAACATACAAATCGTTTGGAATAGAAATGAGATACCTGTTTTACTTTGCATAGATGGGCTTACCATTACTTTATTACCAAATCAGTTAATAACTACTACCTATTTGCAACATGTGAGTTATACTAAGAGTGAAGCTCCGTTGACCGCTTTTCTTTTCAACAGGGAGTTTTACTGCATCAATGACCATGATAGCGAAGTGTCATGTAATGGAATTTTATTTTTTGGAACACAGGACTTGCCAATTATATCTATTCCAAAAGAACAGGAACGTAAATTCAATGTATTGTACGAAGTTTTTGAAGACGAATTTTCAACGTCTGATAAAATACAGGGAGACATGCTACAGATGCTATTGAAACGATTAATCATTATTTGTACCCGCTTGGCAAAACAACAACACATCGTAAAAACTTTAAATAATGAACAAATAGATGTTATACGCAAGTTCAATGTTTTGGTTGATACCCATTTCAAAACAAAAAGAAAAGTAAGTGATTATGCAGACCTTCTCTTCAAAAGTCCTAAGACGCTGTCCAATCTTTTTGCCATCTACAATCAAAAATCGCCTCAGCAAATAATCTTGGAACGTTTAACCCTTGAGGCAAAACGGTTAATGAGTTTTACGGATAAGCAGAATCAAGAAATAGCCTATGAACTAGGTTTTAACGACCCCGCTCATTTTAGTAAGTTTTTTAAGAAAATGACAGGCACCTCTCCTTCTCGTTATAGAGAAACACTGGTCTTATATGCCTAAAGGGAAATTTGTACAAGTAGTCGGGCAATAGCTCCTAACAAATACCTTTCTTCCGGTCGCATCTTTGTAGTGTAATTAAAAACAAAGCAAGATGAAGACACAAACGACATCCTTATTCAATTTAATAAAAATTTTCAGTCAATCAAAAAAATCTACTCTTCAAACCATTAGTCCGGAAGCGCACTGTGAGAAAGAGCAACATCACGACTTTTATTGTGATGCAGAGAAACCTTTTATATCGTTTTAAAAAATCTAATAATAATATCTAAAATTAAAATTTATGAGTGTATTTAATGTACCAAAAAGAGAAGAGGTAACAGAAGCTAACCAAGCTATTTTTGACAACCTGGAAAAGGCTTTAGGTTTTATTCCCAATTTATATGCAACTTACGCGCATTCTGAGAATGCCTTAGGAAATTACTTGGCCTTGAGCGGAGCAAAAACATCACTTAATGCAAAACAGAAAGAAGTTGTAAACCTAGCGGTAAGTGAGGTAAACGATTGTAGTTATTGCTTGGCGGCACATACCGCGATAGGAAAAATGAACGGGTTTACAGAAGGGCAAATTCTAGAGTTGCGCGCAGGAGAGGCATCTTTTGACTCAAAATTAGATGCACTTGCTAGATTGGCGCGCAACATTACAGTGAATAGGGGAGCCACGGACGAACCTGTCGTAACTAATTTCTTGAACGCCGGGTGGACCAATGAAAACTTAGTTGATACCATAGTTTTAGTGGGTGATAAGACCATATCTAACTATTTACACAGTACTACTAAAGTACCAGTAGATTTCCCAGAGGCACAGCCATTAGAAGCAGTACAAGCATAATCGAACATTGAATTAATAATTAAATTTTTCCCTTTGTTGGGAATGACAAAAATCAAAATCATGAAAAAAGTAATCGCAGTATTAGTATTGGCAATTGGAACAGTATTCTCTATGAATGCTCAAGACAAAATGATGAAGAAGGATAAAATGATGAAATCTGCAACAAAGACTATTGCCTTGGAACAAACGGATGGAGAATTTACCCAAAAACAAATAACAGTTTCTGAAGGAACCTATGTTTTTGAAATTTCCAATAATGCCGTAGATCATAATGTAGGTTTTGTTTTGGTGAAAAAAGGACAGGATGTATCAAAACCTGAAAATCACATTAAAACAGCCTATGTAACGGAGCAAGTTGCTACTGGTGCAAAGCAAAACTCTAACCCAACAGTTTTGGAAAAAGGTGAATATGTTTATTTCTGTCCTCTTAATCCTACGGCAACAGATAATACTTTAATAGTAAAATAAATTTTTAGGTTTGGTGTTTGTGAAAACCCCTGATGAAATTAATTTCATCAGGGGTTTTACTATTGATGTTTTTTTGGTGATGTTGCAGAGTGTTTTTATCCGCTATATTTGAGAGATAAAGAAATACTGTTTCTAAAACAGTAATTGGCTTTATTATAACTGACTAAAATTCTTCCGAAAAACCCGTAAAAACCTGCTCACAGACGGCAAAACAACAAAGTATTTAAATATGCCACTTGCGAAATTGTGCTTGTGATGATTGGAATCCTGATTGCACCTCAAATAAACAATTGGAATGAGAACCGTAAGTCTAGAAAAACTGAAACAAATGTTTTAAATGAAATTATTGATAAGCGACAAATAACAAAAGCTTGCAGTAGCAAATATGTTCGGCTATCTGCGGAAGGAAAACATTAGTAAAGATTCCCTAGAAAAAGATGAACGGAAGTATTTTAGATGTAGCAAATGCCATTCTTGATATTTTGGATGATTCCTCAAGAATTCCTCGATTTATTGAATGACTCACCTTAAACAAAAACGTATCGATTATTAATTATGACGATCCTGATTTAAAAAAAGAACTCTACAGGAAGATTGTGCTATTTGAAAACAATAACATAGGACATTAAGTAAGTTAATTTTGTTTTAAAATCTCAATCAAGCCCTTAGAAAGGAAATTGAAACCGAACTAAACTTCATAAAGAAAAGGTAATGCTAAATTTTTTATAAAACTCCACCAAAAAAAGGGAGACTGAAAATAAGCTTGGTCGATGGCGATAAATACAATAGCTATTTCAACGAAATCGTACAACTACTGGAACTTCCGAACCATTTAACGCGATGTTTAGAGGCCGTTTTATACACAAAATCTCGGATTAATCTAGGAATAAAGGCCAATAAGGCTGCTACCCTCTTCCATTTCGGGACCTTGGAAATAACCCTCAAAAAACCATCTGAATGCGTATGCACGCCATTTTTATCAATAAGTATCACTGTATCTAACTGATGGGTTTCAAAACCATTTTTTTGAAGTAAGTGTTGTCCCGTAGGTGATTGAAAAGGTACAAATAGAAATAGTTCTTCGGGAGCAAATTTTAGCAACCAACCTACTACACCGTTGCAGAGGTTACATTCGCCGTCAAAAATGATAATATCTTTTGTACTTTCCATAATTGTGAATTTAGTTGGCATTTCAAAATAGTCGTATGAACATCGCATTCATTTCAGAATTAAAGTTAAAGTAATCTCAAAAGATGTTCTTTTCAAACTGAAAATGGCGGATGGTTTATATCTAGCTATACCTGTGAAATGAAGACTACCTCAAACGCTGTAGTAACGGATTTTTTGATGAAGGAATAAACGTTTCCTAACCATCACTCAACTAAAAATCAAACTTCAACTGTACCAAAATAGCTTCTTCATCAACCTTGGTTTTTTCTTTCTTTTCCGTATTTAAATTGGCCAGTGAAATGCCCAATAACCGTACGGAATTTTGTAATTCTTCTTGATAGAGCAGTTCTTTTGCGGTTTCCTGAATAAGGTCTTTAGTAGCTATAAAATAGGGAAGGGTTTTGCTCCGTGTGTTCAGGGTAAAATCGCTATACTTAATTTTCAGGGTAACCGTTTTGCCCGCAATATTGGATTTTTTTAAACGGCGTTCCAGCTCATTGGCAATGTGATCCAAACGCTCCAACATAAAGATTTCACTACTTAGGTTTTCATTGAACGTTCGTTCCGCTCCTACAGATTTTGGAATTCGATGGGGTTTTACTTCGCTATTATGAATGCCCCTTACGACTTGGTAGTAATAAGGACCACTTTTCCCAAAACGCTCCTCTAAAAATTCGATGGATTTGGTCTTCAAATCCTTTCCGGTGAAAATGCCCAGTTTGTACATCTTTTCGGCAGTGACTTTTCCTACTCCATAAAATTTTCTGATATCCAAAGCTTCTAAAAATTCAATTACCTCTTCTGGATTTACCGTTTTTTGTCCGTTAGGTTTATTGATGTCACTCGCTACCTTGGCAATAAATTTATTTATAGAGATTCCGGCAGAAGCATTTAAACCAGTCTCTTCATAGATTCTTTTTCGTATCTCCTTTGCGATGAGTGTGGCAGAAGGATTACCCTTTTTGTTTGTAGTGACGTCCAAATAAGCCTCATCCAATGATAAAGGTTCTACCAAATCTGTGTATTCATAAAATACGCTCCTAATTTTCTGGGAAATCTCTTTGTAACGATCAAAGCGCGCTTTCACAAAAATGAGCTCCGGGCAGTTCCTTTTTGCCAGCACACTGCTCATGGCACTACGAACACCAAATTTACGGGCTTCATAACTAGCTGCGGCCACCACGCCTCTTTGTGAACTTCCTCCCACGGCGATGGGTTTTCCCTTTAGTTCCGGATTATCCAGCTGCTCTACCGAGGCATAGAAAGCATCCATGTCTACATGAATTATTTTTCTCAAGGGCAAATCGGATATCATATTGTAAATTTATAACATCTTAAACCAGATACTAAAACTAGTTCATAGAATGATTGAAATTGAACGTAAATTTTTAATATCGTCAAATGATTTTAAGGGCGAAGCAATTTCTAAAACTAGAATAGTACAAGGTTTCCTGAATACAAACCCAGATAGGACCGTACGTATTCGTATTAAAGGTGAAAAAGGATTTATTACTGTAAAAGGAAGGTCTAATGAATTAGGTATCTCTAGGTTTGAATGGGAGAAAGAGATAAAACTTGATGAAGCTGAGGCTCTATTGGAACTATGCGAAAAAGGTATTTTAGAAAAGAGCAGATATAAAATACCGTATGGCAAGCATGTTTTTGAGGTCGATGAATTTTATGGCCTAAATGAAGGTTTAACCATAGGCGAAGTTGAACTAAGTTCTGAAAACGAAGCTTTTGACAAACCAAAATGGATAGGAGAGGAAGTAACGGGAGATATTAAATATTACAATTCACAATTGAGTAAGGTCCCGTTTAGTACTTGGTGATTTATTTTACGACAATTATTTTCTCTATTTCGGATGCCTTTCCTATTATTTCTACCTCTACCTCATTATAAGTTGCTTTTTCAATATTGAAAAGTGGATTACAGCATTCGCCACCAGGACTATTTTTTTCGTGGTCTAGTAATAGCATGTCCGTTTCTGAATCATTCAATATAATTATGTAAATATTATCGCCTTCCGTTCCGGTTCTTGAAATAAATATTAGAATAGTTTCTCCGTTAGCGTCATTAAATTCATTGACCTTAGTATCACCTTAGAATACTATAATATCCTCTAAGGAATACGTGTCTTTTGTTATTAAATTTGTTCCATCAGCATCTATGATTTCAATAGTCAACTATTGGGTGGCACACAAAACTAGCGAACAATCTACACGAGAGTTGTTCTCACTACCCACAAAAAATCTTAAGGAAAGGGTGAATAATAATGGTTTTATTTTATACTTTTTAAATTATCTTGTATTACAAGGTTCCGTATTTGGAACCTTTTTATTGAATTACATCCATTTGAAGAGATAAAAATCACCTCATGGTTTTACTATCGTAATTCTTTCGATAAACGAATTTTGATTTTCTTTAATTTCTATTACATCACCATTGTAAGTAGCACTATTTATATTGAAAAATGGGCCGCAACATTCCGGGTCTAACTTAACTCTAGTCAAATCAAGAATCAACTCATCTGTTTCCGTATCGTTTAACTTTATGCTATACGTATTATCTCCATCTTCCCCTGAAGCAAAAAAGTAAACAACCTCGTCAGATTCAAATTGACTTAGATTAAATTGCTCATTATCCTTTGTAATCGTAATATTTTCCAAAGGATAGGTGCCATTGGTTATCAGATTGTTCCCATCAATATCTACGTACGCTAAGGCAAAAGTTTGAACAGCACAATCTATTAAGGAACACTCATTTAATCCGTCATCATCCTTGCAGGAGAATAACAATACAAATGAGTAAAGAAATATATAATATTTTAGTTTCATACCGCCTTAAAGATGCCAGAAAATACAAAAGGTTGCGTTTTAAAGGCTACCCATAGAGGATGTTTTAAAAATGACCCATTGTGCTTTTTTCTCAGCAGATTTTCGTCTAATGGCGATTACTTTCTGTATTAGATAGGGAAGTATTCCCAAAGCCATGAGAATTCCACCTAGGAATAGGACGGGAACGACATTTGAAAATACACTACCACTTGAAAGAACTCCTAAAATTAATACTGTAGATAAAGGAAATGAAAGAGCTAAAATATTTACGGCAAAGTTAGAATTGAACGTACGTCTGTTTTTTGCGATTTCGTTCTCTTGAGCATCAATTACCGCAATGTGCGAGTAAGGCCAAAAACTGCAGGCACTAAGTCCAAAAGCAAGTAGCAAAAGAATATCGTTTTGAATTGTAATGTTTCCTACAATTATAAATGTACCACATATTAATGCCACAAAACCTGCTCTTAAAAAGAGTAGTGATAATAATTTAGAGAACTGTTTTTTCTGAATGTTGACTGCAAGCCCAATAAATAATAACACTAATGGTGTCATGATTATGCTTAACCTACTTATGGTTTCGCTAATAAAAAATGGCAACGATTCCATAGTTAGCCCAAAAAACACCAAAATCAAGGCAATGATTATAAAGATATTAACGGGTTCGGAAATCATTGCCAATACTAAAGACTTTATTTTCTTGGTATTAGATTCAGTATTTACCTCTCTTTTACTATAGTACCAATTCATTGCTACTAGATAAAGAATAATAAGCACAAAAACCTTGTTGCCTAAATCTGCCATGGCCGCCTTAGCTAGGTAATTATCACCTAAAAATTCTAAAACAAAAGGAAAGGAGGAAAGACCAGGTGCCAAAGAAGGAACCAATAATTTAGCTGTTCTGTAATCAGGACTGTTTTTAGCTATTCCTGTTAGGGGAATAATAAACGGAAAGACAAGAAATATGATGACGTTCATTGCTAGTGCTAAGAAGGGAAGTGACAGTAGCGAACTGTCTATTTTAACCCCGATCAGCGCTATAAAAATGGTTGCTGGCAAGGCCAGATTAAGAATTATTTTTTTGATACCGGACAATTCCTCCTGAGACTTAAATTTGAGTTTTAAGAGTATGCCAATACCGATAAATAAAACAAATATTATTGTTTTTTGTAAAGTTAAATCCATGCTAGACAACTACCTCTTTTAAAGCTGATGTAAAAATTTTCATCTCATCCATAGTACCCATACTAACGCGGCACCAGTTTTTGTCCATGAAGTTAAAGGCACGTACACCTACTTTTAAGTCTGTCATCTTTTTAAGAAAATCTTTTCCTTCCATTTCAATAGGGAAAATCATAAAACTGGTATAGGACGGGACATAGGAAATGCCCATGGTATCCAGGCTTTGATAAACATATTCTCTGCACTTCTTATTTAGTTCTCTTGATTTATCCAAGAATTCCACATCATCCATGGCGGCCATTGCCGCAAATACAGATGGATATGAAATACCCATGCCAGCACGAGTTATTTTCTGGAGTTTATCTAAAGTTTCTTCTTGGGCCATGGCATAACCAACACGCAACCCTGCCATACCGTGAATTTTGGAAAAAGTACGGGCGATAATCACGTCCTTACCCTTGTTCACTAAGGAAACCATACTCTTTTTTGCACCATCCTCCAAGAATCCCAAATAAGCCTCATCTATAAACACGGGAACTTTTTCAGAAACCCTGGAACAAAAATCCAACAATTCTTCATAAGCCGTTATAGTCCCAGTAGGGTTGTTTGGGTTACAGATATAGACCAACTTTGTATTTTTATCTATAGCGGCCTCCATAGCCTTTAAATCATGAGACCAGTCCTTTTTTAATGGAACGGGCTTCCAAGTGCCCCCTGCGGCTTCCGCCACGCGAATTAAGGACATATAAGCAGGATCGGCGGATACCACGTTTCCGCCGTTCATGAATAGGGTAACAGCGATTTTTTCTAGAAGATCTGAAGACCCAGGTCCCATCATTATATTTTTGCTTTCTACTCCTTCAACTTTAGCAATCTTGTCCATAAGTTCGGAAAGTTCCTTCCAAGCATAACGATTACCTTTAAAAGCGGTAGCTTTCAAAGCTTCTAATGCCTTTGGAGAGGGGCCATATGGATTTTCGTTGGCATTTAATTTTGCCGATAGTACAGGAAATTCTCTAGAAGTATCTAGTAAATATTCCTTAAAGAAGGGGCTGTAGATTGCATCGCCTTTTGCGTCCAATACAATAGGCGTTTTGGAAGTCTCTGCAAAACTTAAGTAAGGTGCCGCTATAACACCACCTGCGGTTAATACGCCTTTTTTTAACCAATCCCTACGGTTTATCTTTTCTGTTCTCATGAGCAGTTTTTATTTTACTTAGCTATGGTCTCTAAGTTAAAAGCGAACAAATAAAAAACCTATCGTAATACCATAAAAATCAAAGGCATAAAATGTGCAAAACGAAATTATGGCATCTTTCAATTATGAAATTCACAGTTAGGCTATGGCGAAAAGTGGTTTTTTTGAAAATATCAAGGTCACATTATTTTAGCTATCAGAAGCACGTAATTGGTTAAATCATTGAAAGCAAGACCATTAAAATATTGAAAACAAAGC
>JBARUM010000227.1:0-3223 GCA_049645725.1 Maribacter sp. | reverse complement strand
CATTAGAGCGACGCATCCAAATAGCAAGATATACGAAAACAAAAACTTGATTCCATACTGGCCAGAGCCAAGGTAGCCAAGCACTTTTTAATCCATCCACGAAGAGGATGCCAACGCTCCACATTGTCCCCGAAATATCGAACATGCCAGAGGCATTGCTCAATCCTACATAATACCATCGAATTTCTTTACCACCGAGAAAATAAGATTCTAGGTTTTAGGACGATTTTTTCGAAAGATAAAATCCAAGTACGAGCACGCCAACCACATAGGCAATAACGATTGAGATATCCCAAGGAGATAGGGCCATTTAGATTTTAGTTTGGTTATAGCCTAACAATATAATCAAGTTTTGAATAGCTTAAGGGATATTTTAGAGACCAATCCTTTAGAAAAAAACTGTATAAGCTTGTATTTCAGCAATGCTAATAGAATCTCTGATATGTCAACTTATGCCAATAAGTTTGAATAATATAAAAATTTTAGTGAATAAAGTGCTAAAAGCATAATTCCTACCCTACTATAATTAAGAAGGCACCAAGAGCGGTCAGGATAAGAATCATTTTTCTAAAAAAGGCTTCATTTATAAGTTTTATGATACGAATCCCTACCCAAAAACCAATAAAAATACCAGGAAGTAACTTAAGGTTTAATACTAATGTTTCTTGGGAAATAGTATCCCAAACGAAGATATGAAAGGGCAGTTTAATAACATTGATAATCAAGAACAACCAAGCCGCGGTGCCTATAAAGTGATTTTTAGGCAATCGCATGGCCAAAAAATAAATATTGGAAAAGGCTCCGGCCAGGTTGCCAACCATTGTGGTGATTCCGGCAATTATTCCAATACTACTGGAGAACGCCCAATGTTTAGGAACTTTTTTTGTCTTTTTCCTGTCCCACCAGTACATCATAATAACAGTGATGATAATGATGATGGCCATTCCAATTTTAAACAAGGAGTCTGGAAGATCTTTACCCACAAAAACCCCAATGATAACACCTAGTACCATCCAAGGTAAAACCTTAAAAACATAGTTCCATTGCGTATGTCTATTGTAATAGATGACAGCAAAAATATCGGCCAGTACAAGTAATGGAACAACTAACCCAGTAGATTCTTTAGCACCAAAAGCCAAGGCCATGAATGTTACGTTGATTACAGCTATACCTTTAATTCCTGCTTTGGACAGCCCAATAACAAAAGCCGCTAAAGATGCAAGAATCCAAGAAGTTAATGAAATTTCCATAGTTGTTAATATGACTGTAAAGGGTGTTGGGCGATGAAAGCGCAAAAGTATCTTAAAATATTTTATCTTTAAACGTTAACCAACTACCCAACCATGGAATTAAGCACATTAGATTATAGTTTTATAATTGTATTCTTCGCTATCATATTAGGCATAGGAATATATGTCTCTAAAAAATCAGGGAAAAACTCAACAGAATTTTTTCTTTCCGGACGTACAATGCCTTGGTGGCTATTGGGGTTATCCATGGTGGCTACTACTTTTTCAACAGATACACCCAACTTGGTAACAGATATCGTTCGTACCACAGGAGTCTCTGGAAATTGGGTGTGGTGGTGTTTTTTGTTGACCGGTATGCTTACGGTATTTGTATATGCCAAGCTTTGGAGAAAATCTAACGTAAATACGGATCTTGAATTTTACGAAATGCGCTATGGTGGCAAACCAGCAAGTTTTTTAAGAAAGTTCCGCGCCATTTATCTGGGAGGCCTCTTTAATATTATTACAATGGCGTCCGTTACACTGGCCGCTATCAAAATTGGTGGTATTATGTTAGGGTTGGAGCCATGGCAAACCGTTGTAGGAGCAGGTTTGATTACGGTTACTTTCAGCGCGTTGGGAGGATTTAAAGGAGTGGTCTATACCGATTTCCTTCTATTTTTTGTAGCCATGTCAGGCGCCATAGGCGCAGCGTATTATTTAGTGAACATACCGGAGGTTGGGGGTATTGCTTCGCTAATGACGAACGAGAACGTGACGGAAAAGCTTTCCATCTTACCAGATTTTAGCGACCGTAAAGCACTGATAACCTTGTTGATTATTCCTTTAGCAGTGCAATGGTGGAGCTCTTGGTATCCAGGGGCAGAGCCTGGTGGTGGTGGTTATATTGCACAACGTATGTTGGCCGCAAAAGACGAGAACCATGCCATAGGCGCTACTTTCTTTTTTAATATCATGCATTACGCCTTACGCCCTTGGCCATGGATTCTAGTGGCACTGGCTTCTCTAGTGGTATATCCGGACATTGCAAGCATCTCTGCGGCTTTTCCCAATATTGAAGAAAGCAAACTAGGTCATGATTTGGCATACTCCGCAATGTTGACCAAATTACCGAGTGGTCTTTTGGGCGTAGTCCTGGCCTCTTTAATAGCGGCCTATATGAGTACAATATCTACACAATTAAACTGGGGTTCTTCCTATATTGTTTTTGATTTTTATAAGCGACAGCTAAATCCAGACGCAACTGAAAAGCAAATGGTTGCCGTTGGTAGGATTTCTACGATTATTTTAATGGTGGTCAGTGCCCTTTTCGCTTTAACCTTACAGAATGCATTTGAAGTGTTTGACCTGCTCATACAGTTTGGCGCAGGCACCGGTTTGGTATTCATCCTACGGTGGTTTTGGTGGCGTATAAATGCTTGGAGTGAAATAACAGCCATGTTCGTCTCTGGTATCCTAGTCATTACTCTGGCAAAAACAAGCTTGGGGGATATCCTTTTTGATCCAGCAACCGGAGTTTTCCCGGATTGGGCAAGTTACCCTTTCATCGTTGTTGTTACCACTGCTATTTGGATGCTCGTTACGTTACTTACAAAGCCTGAATCTGATGAGACTTTGCGAAGTTTTTATAGAAAAATACAACCCGGAGGCCCGGGATGGGCCAAAGTGGTAGGTAAGGCAAAGCAAGACAACATTGAAATCGTCAACGATAAAGAAAAATGGAGTGTACCTTCCGGTATAACGGCTATGTTATTGGGAGTTGTATTAATTTACTCCATTATGTTCGCCACGGGACATTGGATTTATGGAAAAACAACTTCAGCCCTTATATTAACAGCTGTTTCTGTAGTTTCGGCATTTTTGCTAGTGAAAGCATGGAATCGTTTAAAGGATAATCTGTTGTAAATATGAAAGATAGAATCTTATCCGTTGATATATTTAGAGGTGCTACTATAATATTAATGGTGCTAGTG
>JBARUM010000226.1:0-2563 GCA_049645725.1 Maribacter sp. | reverse complement strand
TATAGAATGGCAGCCCATAGCAGCTGCGGCAGTTACCCAAATTTTATGCTTTTCCACAGTTTCGTTTCTTTCCGCTTCATCACTTGCTGCTAGATTGCCTTGACCATCGATCATAATGAGTACGTTTGTCATGCCGTGTTTTTCTGCCTCCGAATTGGATTTATCAACGAATGCGGTCATGGCTTCCTCAGAGTATTCGGCTTCGGATAGTTCTGGATTATACAACTGACTTACGTATTCTAATCCCGTAAAGCCCCAATTTTTTGCCTTTTCTGCAAAAGAATAAGGATTTACCCCATCTTCCCGAATCATTCTATGAATAGACCATTGCGCACGAGATAGCTTAAAAAATAGATCTATCGGAGTTGTCTCTGCCATAGTTGCCTTTGCTCCCTTTTTGGCAACCTTACAAGCGTACGTTCCTAGAATTGATACTCCTATTCCCGCGGTAGAAGTTTTTCTAATAAAATTTCTTCTTCTCATTGGTCTTTTTTGTTCTTTTTTAGGTTTGATATGAAAGCAAATTACAATCTTTTAATCAAAAAATAATTAGTCGTCAAACTTCTCTATCGTTTTCGTGCGAAATCCCTAAAAAGTATGAGGATTAAATGTATAGAATTAATTTTATATTTAATAAATTTAGAGAATAAACAATTTCTATGAATAAATTTTATTACAACGATGAACAAGAATCATATGACGCGATTGTTGTTGGAACTGGAATTAGTGGTGGTTGGGCCGCCAAAGAATTATGTGAACAAGGTTTAAAAACCCTGGTATTGGAAAGGGGGCGCATGGTAAAACATATTGAGGACTATGAAACCGCCAATTTGGATGATTGGGATTTTCCTAATGCAGGGCAACCCACTAGAGAGGATATAGCCAAACAGGAAAAACAAAGCAGAACGGGCTATACGACTAAGGCTGCGAGTAAAATGTGGTTCGTAAACGACCTTAAGCATCCTTATAATGAAATTAGACGTTTTGACTGGATGCGTGGCTATCATGTTGGTGGACGTTCATTGCAGTGGGGTCGCCAAAGTTATCGTTGGAGCGATATTGATTTTGAGGCGAATAAAAAAGACGGTATTGCCGTAGATTGGCCTGTGCGCTATAAAGATATTGCACCTTGGTATGCAAAGGTTGAAGATTATATTGGCGTAAGCGGCGAGGCGCTCAACCTTCCTCAACTTCCCGATAGTAATTTTTTACCCCAAATGGAATTGAATTGCGTTGAAGAAGAGTTTAAGGAAAAAGTTGTTCAGGGCTTTGATGGCCGCGCCGTAACGGTTGGTCGTGTCGCACATATCACTGGAACAAAAAATTTTGATGGCCGTACTAAATGTCAATACAGAAATAGATGTATACGTGGATGTCCTTTTGGTGGGTATTTCAGTAGTTTATCCTCAACATTACCTGCTGCCGAGGCAACCGGCAATATGACACTTAGGCCAGATTCTATAGTTCACGAAGTTATATATGACGCAGATACAAAAAGAGCAACTGGTGTTAAGGTCATCGATCGTGTTACCAAAGAGGTTTATGAATTTAAAGCTAAAGTAATTTTTCTTTGTGCTTCCGCTATAGCATCTACCTCAATTTTAATGCAGTCTAAATCCGACCGCTTTCCAAATGGAATGGGTAATGATTCTGACCAACTGGGAAGAAATATTATGGACCACCACCTTGGGGTGGGAGCTTCAGGAAAATTCAATGGTTTTGACGACAAGTACTACAAAGGTAGAAGGCCAAATGGTGTATATATTCCAAGGTTTAGAAATCTTGGCGGCACCTCTGATAGAACAGATTATAAACGTGGTTTTGGCTATCAGGGTGGTGCCAGTAGAGGTGACTGGGAGGAAACTGTTGCCGAACTATCCCATGGAAAAAAATTAAAAGACGCTATTCTAAAACCAGGAGGTTGGACCATGGGTATCGGTGGTTTCGGAGAAGTACTTCCTTATGAGGATAACAGAATGACGTTGGATTATGATAAACTTGATGATTGGGGACTCCCTACCGTTACTTTTGATGCTGATTTACAGGAGAACGAGTTTGCCATGCGTAAAGATATGCAGGAATCCGCAGTTGAAATGTTGGAAAAAGCTGGGTTTCGTGATGTAGAAGGCCATGATGGACCAACAGGTTTAGGTCTTGGAATCCACGAAATGGGTACCGCCCGTATGGGACGTGATCGTAAAACATCAGTTTTAAACGGCAACAATGCATTGCATGACGTTCCTAATGTCTATGTCACCGATGGGGCCTTTATGACATCTGCCGCATGCGTAAACCCATCATTAACTTATATGGCGTTCACTGCCAGAGCTGCTGACCACGCAGTTAAACAACTTAAAAAAGGAAATATATAATGGATAGAAGAAAAGCACTTAAGAATATGGGTCTTGCACTGGGTTATACCGTAGCTACCCCAACATTAATTAGCCTAATGCAAAGCTGTAAAGGTGAACCTGCAGTAGTATGGACGCCAGATTTCTTTACAGCAGACGAAGGTTCTGCGGTGACCAAATTAGTGGATATCATATTACCTAAAACAGACACT
>JBARUM010000225.1:0-4079 GCA_049645725.1 Maribacter sp. | reverse complement strand
GGTGAATACGTTGGATGAGGTCGTTAATTGCTACAGAATAACCGGTAATGAAAATATAGTCATGGAGGTTGTATTAGAGGATCAGTTTCATCTGGAAAGGTTTATAGATAAACTAATTCAATATGGTGAAACAAGGACAAGTATTGTGTTGTCACAGGTAATTTCGAACGCCCCAATTCACAAGCTCTAAAACCTGTAATATTTGAAAATTAAAACCATTGTTATTTTTTTTAAGATTAAACGTAACTAATACTTAAATTTAAAAAAATAATTTGGCTAGATTTTTGATGAAGTCATAAATATGAAGAAATATATATCGTTACTGCTCTTTTTAGTTCCTTTGGTAATATTGGCTCAAGAATTAAGATTAATGAAAGGTACAATTAATGATAATATCATTGTTAATGACTCCCTTTCAGAGACTTTTGCCATTTATTTACCAAGTAGTTTTGAAACCACAAAAGCTTGGCCAATAGTTTTTGTTTTCGATATGGAAGGAAAAGCGAAACAGTCCCTATCAATGTTGAAAGATGCTGCAAATCAAGAAGGTTATGTTCTAGCAAGTTCAAATAACATCAGTGATACTTTAAATTTATCTCAAAATGTATTGATTTCCAGTAGAATGTTCAAAGCCGTAATAGATATAATACCGGTCAGAATAAACCGTAGCTATACCGCTGGATTCTCAGATGGAGCTAGATTTGCATCAATATTACCAACATTCTTGAATGGTATAAAAGGGGTTATTTCATGTGGAGCCTCCATTGGTAACATTGAAATTTTAAATAGTAAGAATCCTTTCTATTTTATAGGAATAGTTGGTCGGGAGGATTATAATTATAGAGCCATGCTTGTGGATCAAAAAATTCTGGACAGGTTAAAGTTTCCTAACCAGCTTCTGGTGTTTGATGGTGGTAATGATTGGCCAAATAACGACAAGCTTGCAGATGCCATGAGGATTTTTACGGTCCATGCCATGTCAACTGGTGACGAACCTAAAAACGATAGTTTAATAAGAACATCCTATGACGAATTTTTAACGGAAGCCAATACATTGTTCACTCTTAACAAACCTATTTTGGCAAATTACCGTTTGTCTACTATTAGCCGTGTTTTTAGTCCGTTATTGGATTTAGATTCGCTAAAATTGACTCGGAATTCATTAAGGAGAAGCAACAGTTTTAAAACAAACAATAGAAATCAAAACAACTATTTCCTAAAAGAAACTTTTACAAAGGAGGATTATAACTACTATTTAGAAGAGGATATCATTACCTACAACTACAATAACCTTGGTTGGTGGAATTACCAAATGAGCGAGTTGGAAAAAATAGAAAAAAGTAGCAATCCTTTTGAAAAAAGGATGGGGAAGCGTTTAAGGAGCTATATAAATGCACTAATCGCGGATAACATGGATTTGATAAAATCTGAAAAAGTAGTAGATGTAGAAGCATTGAACTTTTTGTACATGCTAAAAACCATTATTGAACCTAAGAACTTTGATAACTACATGAAGATAATTTCATACAGTGCCGCTATAGAGGATTACGGTACCGCTTTGTTTTATCTAGAGGAGCTTCTTAAAAATGGGTTTAAAAATAAACCTAAACTTTACGAGTTGGAAAACACAGCGCTCTTGAGAATTACACCAGAATTTAATGAGCTAGTAGAGAAGTACCTTAAAGAATCGCGTTACGACCTTATTAAGGACTAAGGTGTGGAACTTGGGAAAGGTCCCAATCAATGACCAGTCCTTTAGCCAGTGATTTGGCAATCTCTTTTCCATACAGAATTTCTGATAAATATAAAGCTGCCTCAAAGCTTTTTGCTCCTCCTGCCGAAGTAATGTATTTACCGTCATGTACGAACAAAACGCTATCCTTAACGCTTAAATGTGGGAATATTTTTTTATAGGTTTCAATATCGCTCGGAAAAGTTGTGGACATAACACTGTCCAATACTCCTGTTTTTGCAAGAACGAAAGCCCCATCGCAATGGCTCGTCATGTACATGGCGTTTTTATCCACTTGTTTTACGAAATTCAGCATTAGGGTGTCTTTCAGATCGGAATCCAGATGGTGTTCAGCGCTGGGAATAACCAAAATATCAATGTGGGGGAGGTCATCTTCCGTATAATCAAAATCTGGCAGGATTCGTACACCTTCAAAAGACATAATGGGGTCCAAGGTGTTTGCTACGGTAAACGTATTCATGGCCTTTATTCCCTTTCGGTACTGGGTATGCTGAAAAATATCAAAAGGTGCAGTGAACTCCGTATTGTACACACCATCCATAATCAGGAAAGCTACATTGTACCTGTCGTCTTTAATTTCGGGAAGATACCGTACTGAGCTAGTGGCGTAATTAGCGGTCTGGGTTTTTTTACAACTCCAAAAACATAGGAAAAAAATAAGTAGCGTAATTATTTGTTTCATTGATAACAATATTTTGGTGGCACATAGTTCTTGTAAATCTAATCAGTGAAAACTTGTTAAGTTGTATTTTTATAAGATAAATTTAAAAGATGAATCGTTTTTTACATATACTTTTTGGTTTTCTATTTATAATTACGGCCTGTAAACAAGAAAAGAAGTACCATAATGTAGTAGAAAAAGATACAGCCTCTTTAAAATCTGACAAACTTGCGGAAATTGTAAAGTTTCAAGAAGAGCTGAATGCCGAATTCAGGAACCCAGAGGTTTCACCACTACCGGACAGATTTAGAAAGGATTTTGAAGGATTGGATTTTTTTGAACCTGATACTAATTATGTTGTAGAGGCAAAATTTGTTAGAACACCTGATGCAGTTCCTTTTTTAATGCCCACAACTACAGAAAGAGAATCTAAGGAGGTGGTTTATGGTATTGCTGAATTTACTTTAAATGGAAAAGAATTTCGTTTAGAACTCTATCAAAATCCAGAACTGATTTTAGAGGAAGAATATAAAGATTACCTGTTTTTACCCTTTACGGATTTAACGAACGGGAAAGAGACCTATGGCGGCGGAAGATATCTAGACTTAAGAATTCCCCAGGGGAATACAATTCTCTTGGATTTTAATAAGGCCTATAATCCGTATTGTACTTATAACAAGAAATACTCCTGCCCACTGGTGCCAAGCGTTAACAATTTGAACACTATGGTGAATGCAGGTGTAAAAGCATTTGAAAAAGGTTATAAATAGAAAAACCCGACGATGAAGTCGGGTTTTCCATGCTTAAACTATAAAAATCAACCAATTAATAACATATTTAGAAAGAATAAACTGCCGCCAAGACAAAAGAAGAAAGACTCTTTTGTGGGTTTAAGTCGCTATCCAAGAAATTTCCAGAGTCCTCAGAGGCGCTATCTAAGCGTAGTTCTGGTTTAATCATTAAATTTCCAATAGTAGCACTTCCAGTTAGTGTTACTGCAAAAACGCTAGAATCTTCTACTCCTGTTCCAATAGCACCGAATTCACCATCTATTTCTGTAAAATATTCGCCTCTTAATCCAATCGTAAAGCTCTCAGATGTCGCTAATTGAGGATAAACTGCAACTCCCGCAAAACCGGCATTGCCGTCACCTCCATCAAAGTAGGCTCCATTGAGACCTAAGAAAAAAGAATCAGAAAGATCAAAACCACCTGTAAAATCGATTTCATATGCCCCATTATCAATTAATAAGTTTAAATACTGACCACTATATCCCAATTGTGCTCCGTAAGCATATTTACCATCAAGATTTAATTCTGTAACATCAGTTCGGTTCATTACAGCGAGCATCAAGCTAAAATCATCAGACAAAGCAAAATCGGCTTTCAGACCTGTATGAGAAAAAGGACCGTAAGAAAACAGATAGGAAGTACTGTAATTGAAATTAGCAACTGGAGAAATTACTTCATATCCTAAAAAGGTATTGAAGTTACCCATTGTTAGCGTTACGCTCTCGCTTACATTCCAGTACGCATAAAGTTGGTTTACTATATTTCCGGTAGCCGAGTAAATTGGTGAAAGAAATATTGCATCTGTACCCCGTGGTCCAAAAACTAAATCTGCAACGAACCCTACTTTTTCACCTTCGTAGCCTGCTATGACATT
>JBARUM010000224.1:0-1837 GCA_049645725.1 Maribacter sp. | reverse complement strand
AACGCCGGTATTGAAGACAGCTGGATTAGCAACAATAATTTCGCCGAATCTCCTACCAAGTACCACGCTATTTTCCGGTATTTGGGAAAGTAACGAAAAAGTAACCTCACCTTCATTTGACCTTCCCCGTAGTAAACCTAAGGTATCAAGCTCCCTAACCACCAATGGTGCAGTAATGGTAAAATCCTCGGTAGTAAGGGTGATACCGGAACTTGTATCGTCAGATTCATCACAAGCGAAGTATATCGATATAACGAATACTAGTGTAATTATTTTATATACTTTTTTCATAACCATTCATTTTATTCGTTACACCTAATCTCTCGGGTTCTGTTCTATTTCAGGATTGGCATTGATGTAATTTTGTGCTATCGGAAATGCCCAATTAAGGCTATTTGGAGCTATAGTTACAGTTTCACCTCTAAAACTATGGGTTACCGTTATTTTATCATCGTCAAAACGATTATAACG
This sequence comes from Maribacter sp., assembly GCA_049645725.1. Taxonomy (GTDB): domain Bacteria; phylum Bacteroidota; class Bacteroidia; order Flavobacteriales; family Flavobacteriaceae; genus Maribacter. The sequence goes on along the minus strand of JBARUM010000224.1, from coordinate 1,366 downwards.
CTTAATATCGAACGTTCTTAAGGTGCTAGGTGCCTTCTCTCTTCTTATTTCGTCCTTAACAAAAGCAAGAAGTTGATCCGCATCGGTAATATTGACAGGAGTGTAGGTAGCGTTTTCAAAACGATTTATTCGCAAGGTGTTCAAATCATCATTTGCGCTCTGTAGGTTACCCAATCTTGCGTTACATTCCGCGCGCATTAAATACAAGTCCGAAGTTGTTAAAGAGACGTTGGTATTGTTATTTGCCCTATGCGCCACAAAAACCGGGTTGTCTATCTCAGCAAAAAAATAAGTCCGGGCATCTGCAAACCACCTTCTTCTCAAATCATTTTCCTCATATAGATTAAAAAACTCTGGGGTACTCACAATAGTGAAACCACCCGAATCTTTGAACCAGATAAGTTGATTATCCTCAACGGCCAAAGGGAATGCCAAAACATTAGGATCCCTGGGATCGGTAGGGTCATTATTGATATTTCTTAAGTTGCTTGTTAATGCTAAACCACGGTTTACGGCCGTCAGAGCTTCTTCATACTTACCTTGATATAATAGAACTCGAGCAAGCAATGTATATGCACCAGCTTTTGATGGTCTAAACTTTAGGTTTGAGGGCTGTACATTGGGTAGAGCGTTTATATTTTCGTTGATATCGGCGAGTATGATTTCGTAAATTTCAGCTACGGAGGCTCTAGTGAAATCCAGACCTTCCAATTCGATACCTTCCCTGATTGGCACACCCAAATCAGTTCTTGCCGTGCCCGGATCATAATGTACGCTGTAGATATTGACCAAATTGAAATAAGCAAAAGCCCTCTGTAGCGAGGCATCGGCTTTTATTGCGGCTATTTCTTCCGAACTACCGTCATCAACTGCTTTTAGTCCCTCTAGAACCACATTGGCCACGTAAATTTGATTATAATACCGTATCCAATTATTATCATCGCCATTTTCCGTAGAAATTTGATCTTTGAATAGATAAACATTGATTTCTTCCGGGCTAATGCCGAAACTGGTGACCACTTCTTCAGATAATGAATAGTTGTCGCTTGCTAAAATATTAAAATCGTGATGGCTCCCAAAACCCTGGGTAAAATTAACGTTCGGGTCTGGTTCCACTTGATCCAATAAGGCTCTGAAATCTTCAATTTTTGAAGGAATTACTTGCCCTTTTGGTTCAAAATCTAAAAAGTTTTCTCGAGTGCATCCCAGCAACAGAAATGCTACTATTATACCTATATATGCGGAAGTTTTCATATTACTATTCATTAAAATGTAGTTGTCAGGTTTATGGTGAAAGTCGGGGGAATCGGAATAATTGGACTAAAGGGGTCCACATCCCATTTATTAAAATTCCAAACTTTTAAAT
>JBARUM010000223.1:0-2238 GCA_049645725.1 Maribacter sp. | reverse complement strand
CCCGAAGATGCCCATGTTCTAAATGGTAAGCACCGGACTATAGTTTTTACCTCCACTACAAATAACGTACAACATAAGAAGAACGTTGAATACATAGGCATTGATTTTAATAATAGTAATGTTAAAGAACTTTGTAGTGCACTTTATGACCTAAATATTCAGAGTGTAATAATCGAAGGAGGAGCCAAAACTTTACAACATTTTATTGATGCAAAATTATGGGACGAAGCCAGAATCTTTAAAGGGCCTTCAAATTTCACAAAAGGGATTAAAGCTCCAGCTATAAATGGGGTGTTAGCTTACTCAAAACAAGTTGGAAACGACACATTGACGGTATTACGAAATGATTAGGAACATCATATTTGACTTTGGTGATATATTCATCAACTTGGACAAAGAAGCAGTCTACAAGGAAATGTCCAAGTTTGGTTTTACAGCACTGACTCCAGAATTAGATACCCTAGCAAAACAATATGAGATCGGTGCAATAAGCACGGGCGATTTTATTTCTTCCCTAGAGCGTATATTCCCAAAAGCCACCTCCAAAATGATTACAGAAGCTTGGAATTCCATAATTCTGGACTTTCCCAAACGCAGGCTTAAGTTTATTGAGCACCTAAAACGTGAAAAGAAATATAAACTCTTTCTGTTAAGCAATACAAATGAATTACATATTGATTATGTAATTAAAACCGTAGGAATGGAACATTATAAAAGGTTCAAGGCTTGTTTTGAAGAGTTTTATCTGTCACATGAAATCAACTTAAGAAAACCAAATGCAGCTACCTACCAGTTCGTGATAGATAAAAATAAATTAAAACCAGCCGACACCCTATTTATAGATGATACCAAAGAAAATATAGCTGGTGCTGAAAAATTAGGCATACGATGTTGGCATCTAGAAGTTGGGAAAGAGGACGTTACGGATTTAAAAACTAGACTATAAATGCAATATTTGGCACTCAGCGTTCTTTTTTCGAGTCTCATTTTCGTAATTTTTAAGTTGTACACCAGATTTAATGTACAAACGTTGTATGCGATAATTACCAATTACGTTGTGGCCAGCACGGTAGGTTTAATCGCTTATACCGGAAAGTTTAGTATTCTGGAAATACAACAGAGAAGCTGGTTTTTGGGAGCTTTGGCCCTTGGCATATTATTTATATTGGTGTTCAATATCATGGCTGCGACTTCGCAGCGCCTTGGAGTTTCTGTGGCTTCCGTAGCCACTAAAATGTCCTTTGTATTGCCCGCTTTTATAGGCGTGTTTCTATATAACGAGCAATTGGGCCCTTTAAAAATCATAGGAATTATTATTGCAATTTTTGCGGTATACCTTTCATCCATTAAAAAAACGGGTGTAGCTTTTAAGCTAGGGCATCTACTATTACCCTTTTTGGTTTTTTTAGGTTCGGGATTAATTGATACAGCCATTAAATACTTTCAGGAAATACATCTTGGAAAAGGTGAACTACCGTTATTCTCCGCCACCGTGTTCTTTTCCGCTGCAATAAGCGGTTTTATTTTTATGGGTTTTAACGCGGTTAAAAAACCAATGCGTTTTAGTCTTAAAAACCTTATTGGCGGCATTGCCTTAGGCGTGCCTAATTATTTCTCCATTTATTTCTTGATAAAGGCATTGGAGTTTAAAGGCCTTAACAGTGCATCAATATTTACGGTCAATAATGTGGCTATTGTAATGCTCTCCACTTTGTTCGGAATTTTATTTTTTAAGGAAAGGCTTAGTGTAAGGAACTGGACGGGTATTGGCCTAGCTGTAGTAAGTATTATTTTGGTGGCCGCAACATAAATATGGAAATAAAAGACACATACCACACCATTAAAAGACCATGCGAAGTGGTATTGCTGAAAGAAAAGAAGAGCAAGTTTTATGGTTATGCCTTTCCAATTGAAAGTGAAACGCAAGTAAAACCAGTTCTAGAGGTACTCCAAAAAAAATATCCAACCGCCAATCATGTCTGCTATGCATGGCAAATTGGTGTTGAAAATCTTAAATACCGCGCTAATGATGATGGTGAGCCAAATAATTCTGCCGGCATGCCTATCTATGGCCAAATACAGTCTTTTGAACTGACCAATGTTCTGGTAGCGGTAGTTCGAATTTTTGGCGGTACCAAATTAGGTGTTGGAGGACTCATAAGTTCTTATAAAGCTGTGGCCAAACTTACCTTGGAAAAGACTTGTATCGTTGAGAGGGTCTTAGAAGAACAACTAGTT
>JBARUM010000222.1:0-1950 GCA_049645725.1 Maribacter sp. | reverse complement strand
TCTGCCGAAAGGATATTGTTTTTATCGTTATGTCTAAAGGTGTTCCAGTTTGCTTCTAGTTTCTTAGGACATAGTACCAGTACGTCCTTATTGCGCATTTCGTAATACTTTATAACTCCTAATGCTGAGAATGTTTTACCTAATCCAACACTATCTGCGAGAATACACCCTTTGTATTTTTCAAGTTTATTAATTGCTCCAATGACTGCATCTTTCTGAAAATTATACAGCTTACTCCAGATGACAGAATGCTTAAATCCAATCTGGTCATTAGGTAGATTATCCATTGAAATATCATCAAGGAAATCATTGAAAATATTATAGAGTGTTATAAAATAGATGAACTCTGGACTATTTTCTTTAAAAGCATTCTCAAAGTATTCTTGAACCTGAGAAGTAACATCCTTTAAGTCCTCCTCATTTTCCCATATCTGGTTAAAGTATTCTAGATATGCGCTACTCTGAGGAAATTCAGATTTCTGTATCAGTGTAGGAAACCCTTTTTTATGTGTAATTCCTAAGTCAGAGGAAGTAAAGCTACTTAGCCCAGAATATGCTGCGCCATCTGAAGCTCCGTTATCTAGGTGTATCATCCCATTAATAGCATTACCGCTATCAATGTTAGATTTGAATGTCACTTTATCTTTTACCCACTTAGAACATTCTCGTGCAATTGCTCTTTGATTCAGTTCACTTTTTAATCTAAGCTCAAAATCTCCTCCACACAAATCTGCCTCTTGAAAAATATGAGGTATATAGAATTGTCGAGCGTGTTTCTTAAATTTTTCTTCTATAAATGTTGGAGTACTAAATATGAAACGCATTTCATCAATGCTACCTAATTCTTTTTTAAGAGCTTCATATGCATAGATAGAAAAAGAACTTGCCGCAATACTTAATTTGCTACCCCTTTTAATTTGGTCCTTTAAGTCTTCTCCAAGACGATGGTTTACGTTATCTATTAATTTCATAAATTATTTCCAATCATATTTAGTCTTACCACATCCTCCACATCGTATTTCTTTTGTAACTGTATCAAGATTTCTATAAGATACTGCCCGTTTTGTACAATCTTCTTCCTGACAATAAAACAATTTTTCCAACTCTTGTATATCCGCCCAAAAAGCTTTCAAATCTCCTATTTTGTGATTGAAAGGGTTATCGTGAGAAAGTAAGTTTCCTAAAATAGACGAATTAGCTACTCTTTCAATTATAGGATATTGATCTATCAAACCATTACTCTTCTTTGCTTTTATTCTTGACTTGAGCTCATTTATCAATTCATCGGGCATTCTCTTTTCATTAACCTCATTGGATCTATAACTAACTTTAACATCTAGGTTTATACAAATTTCTTTTAGGGAAGATTCCAAGTATTGCCTTATTGGATTGCCTAAATCATCAATATCTGAGGCAGCTAATTTACTCTCAATTCTGGATTTCAGGTCTCCTTTAGATTCCTCAAAATATGTTCCTTTGTCCTCTGTCCATTTTATTTCATTGACCAACCAATGATTCTTTTTCGCAAGTGGTTTTACAAAGTTTCTAAACCATTCTTCTTCGTGTGTCAGTAATATAATTTGTCTATCGTCGAACTTCTCAAATAATAATTCCGCAAAGCGCTTTCTATGGTTGGAATCAAAACTGGAGATCACATCATCTAAAACAATAAACTTGTTAATATCATTAAAAGCATCTACCGATGCCAGGAAGAAGGATATTCCAAAACAATTGAGATGTGATTCACTAAAATATTTTTGAGGAGGCGAAACCCAATTACCATTGTATTTATACTCTATAGTTATTCCATCGAGTTCGTCTTCTTCACCCATCGTTACTATCTTAATTTCCTGAAACGGTTCGTCAGGATTCATATATTGATAGTACTCATTAATTTTAGTAGAAAACGAATCTATAAAATCTTCTAAACCTTAAAAACGGTAACTCCAT
>JBARUM010000221.1:0-3106 GCA_049645725.1 Maribacter sp. | reverse complement strand
ACTTATTATTGCTCCCACAGCTCTATCAGTATTAAAGATAGGATAATCCAAAGTAAGTTTTTCCTTTCTAAATAAAGATGGATTAGCCTTTGCGATGATATCGAACTCAATAGATTTGTCTATATCGTGCTTTTGCTTTTCCGTATTATAAAGTTTGGTTCCCTTAGGAACGTCTATTTGGTGTAAAATTGGCGTTAAGTCTATTCCTGAAGCTTTATAGTGGTTAATCGCTTTTTTACGATCTAATTTTTGCACCTGTCCTACCATTTCATTTACGGTCCTAAAGCCCAGTTGAGCCATAATTTCCCGCAGTTCCTGTGCTACAAAATACATGTAGTTAACTACATGTTCAGGTTTTCCTTCAAATTTTTTACGTAATTCAGGGTTCTGGGTAGCAATACCTACGGGACAGGTATTTAAGTGGCATACGCGCATCATTATACAACCGGAAGCCACTAATGGTGCTGTCGCAAATCCAAATTCTTCAGCACCTAACAAACAAGCCACAGCTACATCCCTACCTGTTTTAAGTTGACCGTCACACTCCAAGACAATCCTGTTTCTTAAATCGTTTAAAACCAAGGTTTGTTGTGCTTCCGCTATTCCCAATTCCCATGGTAATCCCGCATGCTTTAATGAAGTCAGAGGGGATGCTCCGGTTCCACCGTCAAAACCAGAAACAAGTACAACATCTGCCTTCGCCTTTGCGACTCCCGCTGCTACAGTTCCAACGCCCACCTCCGAAACTAGCTTAACATTTATACGTGCTTTCCTATTTGCCGATTTTAAATCGTAAATTAACTGTGATAAATCTTCAATGGAATAAATATCGTGATGGGGCGGTGGAGAAATAAGACCCACATAGGGTGTGGAATTTCTAGTTTTTGCTATCTCTGGGTTTACTTTTGGGCCAGGTAATTGGCCGCCTTCCCCAGGTTTGGCACCTTGTGCCATTTTAATTTGAATTTCCTTGGCATTGGTAAGGTAATTGGAGGTTACACCAAATCTTCCGGAGGCAACCTGCTTAATGGCACTATTGCGCCAATCTCCTGTTGCATTTTTATAAAATCTATTTTCATCTTCCCCACCTTCACCAGAATTACTTTTACCGCCAATCCGATTCATGGCAATTGCCAAATTTTCATGGGCTTCTTTACTTATTGATCCGTAGGACATAGCTCCTGTTTTAAACCTTTTTACTATTTCTGTCCAAGGTTCGACTTCTTCTAATGGAATGGGGTCATAGTTGGAGAATTCAAAAAGCCCCCTAATGGTCATTAGGTTTTGAGACTGTTCATTGACCATGTTGGAATATTCCTTATAAGTATCTGGTTCATTATTACGAACAGATTTTTGAAGTTTTGCAATTGATAATGGGTTGAACATATGTTTTTCGCCATCCCTTCTCCATCTATATTCACCACCAATTTCTAAATCTAAATTAGCGGCAACTTCTTTCTTATTGTAAGTTTTTTGATGTCTTTTGGCAATTTCCTTTTCAATTTGGTAAAGACCTATACCTTGTATGCGGGTAGGCGTATTGGGAAAGTATTTTTCTACAACTTTAGTATTGATGCCAATACATTCAAAAAGTTGGGATCCTCGGTAAGAGTTAAGGGTAGAAATACCAATTTTGTTCATCACCTTTAAAATGCCTTTTCCTACGGCCTTGTTGTAATTTTTTATAGACTCGTCAAAGGTTAGCTCCGTAATATCCAGTTCTTCTATTTGTTCGGCAATGATTTCGTTTACCAAATATGGATTTACTGCACTTGCACCAAAACCGAACAACAAGGCAAAATGATGCACTTCCCTTGGTTCCGCAGATTCTATGATTAAACTGCATTTAGAACGTTTCCCTAGTTTTTGAAGACCACTATTTACAAAAGAGCAGGCTAGCAAAGCGGGAATAGGTGCATTTTCCTCATTAACGCTTCTGTCCGATAGAATTATGATGTTCGCTCCTTTGTCAACTTCTTTTGACGCTTGATCTAAAATTCCTTTAAGGGCATCTTCTAAACCATTATGCCCTTTATCAATCGCATAAAGCATAGGTATTGAAACTACTTTGTAATCCGGACTGGCATCGTAGTTTTTAATTTTATCTAAATCTTCTTTGGAGATGACAGGGTTTTGAATTTTCAATTTTCTGCAGTGCAATTCAGAAAATTCAAAAATATTATGGTCACTACCTAGCGTAAGACTTATATCCGTAATTAGTTCTTCACGTATGCCATCTAAAGGAGGATTAGTAACTTGTGCGAACAATTGTTTGAAATAATTATATATAAGTTGTGGCCTTTGGGATAATACTGCAATTGGAGTATCCGAGCCCATAGAACCAATAGGCTCTTTTGCGGTTTTACCCATGGGTAGGATGATAGTATTAATGTCCTCTAGGGTATATCCAAAAACTGATTTTCTTTTTTCCAATGTTTCTTCTCCTAGGAACAATGGGCAATCATTATATGGTATATCCTTTAAATGAACCAAATTCTGTTCCAGCCATTTTTTGTAGGGATGCTTTTTGGCAATATTTTCCTTTATTTCTTCATCGTTTATAATTCTTCCTTCCTCCATATTCACCAAGAACATTTTTCCAGGTTCCAATCTACCATGAAATTCTACATTTTCTGGCTCAATTTCAACAACTCCTGTTTCGGAAGACATGACCACATAATCATCCTTGGTAACGGAGTATCTAGATGGACGTAATCCGTTTCTGTCCAATACCGCGCCAATGTAGTTCCCATCTGTAAAAGGAATGGAGGCTGGTCCATCCCAAGGTTCCATCATACAAGAATGGTACTCGTAGAATGCTTTTTTGGCATCAGACATCTCACTATTCTTTTCCCAAGCTTCCGGTACTAATATCATCATCACTTCTGGAAGCGAACGTCCGGTCATTAAAAGTAGTTCAACTACCATATCCATAGTTGCGGAATCTGACTTTCCTCTTAAAACAATTGGAAGTATGTTTTTTATTTCTGGCCCGAATAAATCGCTCTCCAGTAGTTCCTCCCTTGAGTACATTCTTGACACGTTACCTCTTAATGTATTTATCTCCCCGTTGTGGCACATGTATCTAAAAGGCTGCGCCAAATCC
>JBARUM010000220.1:0-3896 GCA_049645725.1 Maribacter sp. | reverse complement strand
CGCTAGACATTTCAGATAGAAAAAGGCGAAAATTGATGCGAGAACTCAAAAGAAGTCCATTTTCCGACCGGATAACTAAAACTATTCTTGCGGAAACCAAATTTCAAGATGAAATAGAGAAAACTCCCAAGAAGTAACTCTTAACGGATTTTCATTTTAGCTTTTCGTTTCTGCAACTGACGTTGTAAATCATCTACGGAATTAGCAATGGAAGCTTCAAAACTACCATAGCTAGATTCTGCAAATAGCCTAGGGCCTGGCATACTTAGTCGTATATTGCAAATCATTCCCGTTTCTGGGGAAGAGGTATTCTCTTTCTTGAAAAAAACATCTGCTCTTACGATAAAATCAAACTTATCCAATAGCTTTTCTAGTTTTTTTGCTGCCAAAATCTCCAAGCGATTACTGGCTTTCACATCATCGTATTCAAAATTTATATTCATCCTATTAATGTTTAGGAAAAGATAGGTATTTCTCCGATAATTGATAGACTAAAACCCCCTTCAATTTTAAATTTCAAATATTATTAAAATGTTAAACCTTTAAAATGTGTTACTTATCCAAGATTTTGTATCAAATTAATTTGTAACTTAAAATACATATTTGTAGTTAATTTATTTCAACCCCACAAAAAAATCTTAGCTATGGAAACCTCAAAAAACAATTATGACCTTAAGGATATAGACGCGTATTTACTCCGTATTGAGAGGAGTTATAGAAATCTCCTGCAGTTTAAGGAAAAAATGAATTCATATTTATGCGAACCTTGTACGGCGAACCAATATGAAGCAAGGGAAAAAATACATCAAAAGATGATTAAGTTAACACAAGGTCATCTAGAATTAATGAAAATTTTCCGAAATAAACGAAATGATCTGAGTAATGAATTGATGACAATTAGAAATCATCTAAATGAAGTGAGAAGGTTAGAGGAGGGGATATGCAACTATATGCTAGAGGTCCAACATTAAGATGGGTATAATAGCTAAAGGGTCTACGCTAATAGACCCTTTTATTTTTTATTGAAAAAAGTTAGTTGGTTCTATTCGTTAACACCAATATTTGCAACAGATATAATAGTTTCTATTTCTTCAGTACTCTCATGAATACTAATATGACCATCCAGTTTAAGCAGGCCATCATAATTAATACTGGCACCTCCGTCTAGTTCAGAGACTACCGTGTCACTTATAGAACATGTACATGCCTCTAGAGTAATAGCAATAGGACCACCTTCGCTAGCGGAATTATATCGTATAAATGCCGGATGTTCACTAGTGTTTGAACCATCTAGCTCTATTAACACGTGAGTTTTCCCGTCGCTGTCCTCGGTAAAGGTTGCGGTGCCGGTAATATTTGAGCCGGCCATGGCACTTAATTGATAAACTTTACTTTGTAAGATAACGGTGTCTACATCATCTTTTTTACAGCTTCCTAAAATAAAAGCAAAGGCAATTAATAGGAGAAGTGAGGAACTTTTCTTCATTTTCATAATTTTAAGTATTACGTGTCAAAGCTAAAACTAAGGAGATTGTAACTCACTTTTTTTCGATGAAATACCAAAAATGGGCTTTTAAAAGCTTTACGACAACTCCTGAAAAGTCATAGCCTGAATCTTTTAAGGTTCCGAAAGATGATGAACTCATTAATAATACATTGATTTTAATGTTTTTATATGAAATATTAAGTATTGATGAGTTGTTTTCCCTTTATAGGGACTAATTGGCAAACTTAGAATGTATAGTACTTTAATCGATAGTTTTAGGTGGTGGATTAAGGGTTTTATCGGATAATTAGGTAAGTAAAAGTTCAAAAAGGGAGAGTTATGGGTAAAAATGTACCTTTAATTGAACACTATAGCGTACAATAATGAAAAAGGAATTATTATTTTTAATTATTATAAGTTTTTTGGTAGTTGCTCATGGCAATTCTCAAAGTAATAAGGAAGATTCCGTCGTCACAGGAAAAACCGTATATAACGAAGACGACGGTCCAATAGTATTGAAGTTTGAACCAGATTTTGTTTCTGCACAAGTAAACCGTAGAAATGCAATTTTGGAGAAGCGTAGAATTATCGATTCGTTGGATATCTCTGAAAAGAAAAAAATACGTTTGATAAAAGAACTTTATAAAGACTTAAACTCAAAACGTTTACGGAAAGTGTTGTTGGCAGAGACTAAATTTGAGTACAATTTAGATTAATAGCAGTTAGGTCTCGTATGCAAACCAATGTTTAAAGAATAATTTTTACTAGTGATGATAAGAATAGGGGTCTTCTTTGTTGTTTTGAATATTTTAGTTGGATGTGGTAGTACCAAAGTTACTGACAACCATCCCGAAAAAATAGAAGTGTTTAAAAAGTTTGTAGACGCACGTTATTTTGAATTTAACGCAAATAGCGCATATCCTTTGCAAACACAGGCTTTTAATAGTGTTGCCAATTCCGGAATTTTACCGCCAGGTAGTAACTCGGGACGTATAGACCTTATAGGTAATCCTAGTTTTATTAAGGTATTTGGCGATAGTGTTTCGGTCATTTTACCGTATTTTGGAGAACGAAGGATGTCCGGAGGCTACGGAGCCAATACGGATATTAAGTTCGAAGGCATTCCTGAACAGTTTAACATGCGTTACGATACTGTCAAAGAGAAATACAATCTGCAATTTGATATCGTACAAAATACAGAAACGTATGATATTAACTTGGATATTTTTAAAAATAGGCAGGCGAGCTTAAATATAAATAGTAATCAAAGAAGTACAATTCAGTATGATGGTGTAGTTCAAGAATTACAAGATTATAAGGAGGAAAATTGAATTGATCGATTATTGAGTTTGGATAAGCCTGGATTAGGTTTTTTTAAGATTAGAGGGGATGTTTATGATTGTATTATTGGGGCAGCTCGAATATTCTATTTTACATAATATAAATTATAGTACAGATTGATATATAAGTATTTGTACGTCAACACCTTAGCTGTAAGCTATAATTCTATTATGTAAAATATCCCTCACGTTTATAGCTTTTAAGCGAATTACCAACAGGGTCATCAACCTTTTTAATTCACGTAGCTTCAACATTTCTACACAGAAAAAACCTTTTAGGAAATTTTAAATTCTTAGAAACCCCAGCGAGAAACCTTTCGGCTGTATCTATAATTAGTCGTTATGTAAAATTGCCGCACGGCCAATCGCTCGATTGTTTTTTATAAATAAACGCTTTATGGCGTTCATTTCTAAACACAATTTGCCAACGCTTGGCCAGCGCCAAAAAAAGCAAAACTTTTAGATTCTTTTTGAATACTCGATTTGCGAAAAACTATCTGCCAGTAAATTTTTCAGGAAATTCTCGTCAGACTGCCGCAACAGCTAAAAATTATCGCAGCCGCATCAACTCGCAGATTTTAAATTGATACTTAATCAATTTAAAAATCTCGTGAGATAATTTCTTAGCCCTTGCTACCTTCCGTGTTCCTAGAAACCTTTTTAAGTTTCTATTTGACATAATGTATGGATGTGCGATTTATTTAAAATTCTTTATTTGATTGTAATGGGCATACTGACCAAGCTTTTGCATGCCATTGGAAAAGACCTTTATTTCCCAATTCGATAGATATGTATGCATACCAACGTTGTTCTCGAAAAAGACAAAATTGTCAGGTTTTACAAGCGTTTCAGAAGGAATTAGGAATATCAAAGGCTCTTTATTTGGAATAAAACCTATTAATGCTACCCAAAGGTTTTCTCTAGGTTTGCCCAACTTTTCTTTTGGAACTTTTGAGCTTTGTTGCGCGATTAAGTCCATAGGTTGCAAAAAGATTTCTGATTGCTTGGTTTTGCCTTTTACGATAAAATCAACTCCTTCCCTACCATTTTCCTTTGCGCTGATTTCAAGG
>JBARUM010000219.1:0-2213 GCA_049645725.1 Maribacter sp. | reverse complement strand
ATATGGACCACGCCGGTTGACCTAAAAAAGGGTCTGGTTGAGGTGTTCAATGAATATTTCTTCCGCAACCTGTCCAACTTCTACCTCCAATGGGAATTGGTAGCGGATGGAAAGGTGTTGCAAACAGGAATCGTGAACGATCTGAATGTTAAACCTCGTCAAAAAGTTACCATTGATCTGGGAGTTAAACTGCCTGAAGATTTTAATGCCAAAGAAGTATTTGTAAATGTTGCCTACAAACTTAAAAAAGAAGAGCAGCTTGTTCCTGCAGGATATACCCTGTCGCGCCACCAGCTGGCAATTAAAGATTGGGTATTCAAACCGCTTGTACTTGCCAATAAAGCTTTAATGAATCAAAAAGTTGTTCTCCCTACTGTAATTAACAATGACAAAAATTATATGCAGGTAAAAGGTGAGAATTTCCAATTGGATTTCAACCGTAAATCAGGCTATCTGTGTCGCTATATTGTTAATGAAAAATATGTTATTAAAGATGGCGCTGAATTAAAACCTAATTTTTGGCGGGCTCCAACCGATAATGACTACGGCGCTAAATTTCAGACTAAACTTGCAGCCTGGAAAAATCCAAAAATATATTTGAAGTCGATGGAGGCTGAAATGACAGCGGAAGGATTGGTCGAGGTGAAAGCTGAATATGAGATGCCGGATTTTGGTGGGAAACTACTTTTAACATACCTAATAAACAATGAGGGTACCGTGAATGTGAACCAGCAATTGATTGCCGGAGATAAAGAGAATGTTCCGGAAATGTTCCGCTTCGGCATGAAACTGGAATTGCCCGAAACTTATTCGCAAATTAAATACTATGGTCGTGGTCCGGTTGAAAATTATATTGACCGCAAGGATTCAGAGTTTATTGGCCTTTATGAACAAACTGTTGAAGAGCAGCCTTACGCTTACATTCGTCCCCAGGAAACCGGCACTAAATCAGACATTCGTTGGTGGGCTCAATTGGACGAAACCGGAGCCGGACTTCGCTTTAAATCGGACGATGTGTTTTCAATTTCAGCCTTGAACTACACCGTTGAATCGCTGGATGACGGTATTCAAAAAGATCAGCGTCATTTCCCGGAAGTGCAAAAAAGCAATTTTGTTACGGTTTGCATCGATAAAAAGCAAATGGGGCTGGGGTGTATAAACAGTTGGGGTCAAAAGCCACGAGAGGAATATCGCTTGCCATATGAAAATTATGAATTCAATTTTATGATTCAACCTGCTCAGAATCGACTATGGAATCAAACGCAATCGAGGAAATGAAAGCAGAAAATGGGTGCCTTTGGTGCGAAGCGTGACTTGATCACGCCGCCAGCCATTGCTACGGGTACAAAGGCTGAATTTTAGTTGGTATCGCAAACATTTTCCGTCGATGCAGGCGATAATGGGGCAGCGTGTTTTCTGGATTTTGATGGTGCCATGGCGCGGATTCAATTGCGTCTTGCTCAATCCTTACGCGAATTTTGGATCATGAGGGTCAGGTCGTTGCCTCAATGAAAGGTCAGCAGCAATTCCCTGCGGGGGGCGAGACCACAATCACGCAAGCAAGCCGTGCCATCAAGAATCCTAAGCTACGGTCTCCGGAACATCCTTATCTGTATACGATTGGAATAAATAATTTATGAATAATGCAGGTTAGTTTACTAATTGGCTAAAGAAGCCTCTTCCCGGCAAGTTTATTTAAAACGTAGAAATATAAATTTAAAACAAATAATAAAATGAGAAATAAAATATTTGGTTCATTACTCATAATCTTCATTAGCATATTCAATTTACATGCGCAACGACAAGTTTTTAATCTAAATAAAAACTGGGATTTTAGATATGGATATGAGGTTAAAAAAGATGCAAATATAGCGATAAATTTGCCTCATACATGGAATACAAAAGATGCTTTAGGAGGTAATATAGACTATTATCGAGGTTTGGGAGTTTATACCAAAAAGATTGAAGTGAAACAAGATTGGGAAAGTAAAAGATTATTTATAAGGTTCTTAGGTGCCAATTTGGTTGCCAACGTTTTTATTAATGGCCAACACATTGGTGAACATAGAGGTGGGTATACTGCTTTTGCCTTTGAGCTTACATCACATTTAAAATTTGGGCAGGAAAACACCATAATGGTAAAGGTAAACAATGCACCCCAACTTGACGTTATGCCTTTGCTTGGGGATTTTAATTTTTATGGTGGATTGTAT
>JBARUM010000218.1:0-4179 GCA_049645725.1 Maribacter sp. | reverse complement strand
AAAATTCTTTTCTATATCCTCTAGGTCACTGTTGTCAAATTCAATTTGGCGACCGGATTTGTATCCTTTATAGGGCATGGAAGTTCTACCTGCAAATAGAAAAAAGGTATTGCTGGAGTCATCACTAAAAAATTTATTGAACGTATTTTGAAGACCGTTGGTAAGCCCTACGAGAGAAACGAAAATGAGTATACCCAACGCGACGGTAAACCCTGATAAGAACGTACGCAGTTTATTCTTTTGGATGGTCTCAAAAATCTCTTTCCAATTATCTCTGCTAAACATACTGGGAAGCCCTCACTTGTTTTACTTTTTTATCCTCTATTATTATTCCATCCTTTAAATGAACGATTCGCTTACACATATCCGCAATATCCGGTTCATGCGTAACTATTAATATGGTATTTCCCTGATCATTGATTTTTTGAATTAAATCCATAACCTCATAAGATGTGGTGCTATCCAATGCTCCTGTCGGCTCATCCGCTAAAAGTACTTTAGGTTCGGCGGCCATAGCTCGCGCAATAGCAACCCTTTGCTTCTGCCCACCTGAAAGCTCATTCGGCAAATGCTCCGCCCATTCCTTTAAACCTACTTGTTCCAAATATTTAAGTGCTTTTTCTTGACGTTCTCTTCTAGGAACTCTCTGATAGTAAAGAGGTAGTGCTACATTCTCCATAGCACTTTTGTAATTTATCAAATTAAAGGACTGGAAAACAAAGCCTAAAAACTTATTACGATAGTTTGCGGCCTTTGTTTCATTTAGATTTTTTATCGGAACAGCGTCCAGGGTATAAGAGCCTTCATCAAGTTCATCCAACATCCCCAGAATATTCAACAAAGTGGATTTTCCTGATCCTGAGGAACCCATAATAGCCACGAGCTCACCCTCCTCAACGGAAAAATTTATTCCCTTTAATACGTGCAGTGAATTACTGCCCATTTTGTACGATTTATGAAGATCTTTAATTTCTATCATGTTGGTTGCATTAGTGGTTTTAATGGCTCTAATAAAGCTGTCAACTGTAAGACCATCAAACCCGGTAAATGTTACAAAATATTAATTTTATTTTTTTCTAGTCCTCTTTGTTGTCCTTTTCAATTTTGTTCCAAACTTTAATCTTATCATTTTCTGTAACTCCAGATTTTACTTCAACAAAAATACCATCGCTTATTCCCAATTCTACATCTTTGCGTTCAAATTCTTGTTCGCCGATGGCAATCTCCACAAAAGGTTTCTTTGTTTCATCATCAAACTGAACCAAGGCTTCTTTCAATGCTAAGACACTATCGACTTTGGCCAGGATTATTGAAGCGTTTGCACTTAATCCTGCTCGAATAAATATAGAGTCCTGTTTCTTCATTGTGCCTTTAATTTCAAATTGGATAGCTCCATTTTCTTCTTTACCTTTTGGAGCTATATAATCTAAAACTGCATCAAAGACTTTATCCTCTAACGCTCCAACCGTAATTTCCAAAGGAAGGTCTTCCTTTATTTTACCAACTTCTGATTCATCTACTTTCCCTTCGAATATCATCTTCTCAACATCCGCTATTGCCGCTATAGTAGTTCCCTCATTAAAGTTATTACTTTCTATAACTTGGTTCCCTACCTCTACAGGGACTTCCAGTACCATACCACTTACCGTGGCCCGTATCTGTGTGTTTGCCGCATTGCCATAGCCTCTTGTGGTTCCTGTTTTAACAATATCATATCTTTTATTGGCAGCTCCATAAGACTGCTTGGACTGATCATACGATACCTGCGCCCTTTCCAAATCCACCTGAGAAATAACTCCTTTCGTAAACCAACTCTTTTGGCGTTCCAAGTTCCTCAATTGGTCGTCCAAACCAATTTTTGCTTCATCAATGGCATTTCTAGCATCGTTTAAAGCATTCAGGTTGGGTACCACCTTTATCCGACATATTAAATCTCCAGATTTAACATAATCCCCACCTTCAACGAAAACCTCCTCTATAACACCTGAAATATTGGGTTTTATAAGTACCTCTTCCAACGGAAGAATACTACCCGTAGCTACCGTTTTTTTAACAATGGTCTTTATAGAGGCTTGTTCAGTCTCATAGACTACAGGGTCTTCTGAATTTTTTTGATAGAGATAATACATTGCTCCTCCAAAAAGAACTATAATCAGGATTAAAATAATTCTGGTAATCGATTTTTTCATTTTTTGATTGGTTTAATATGATTGATTTTTACTCGGTTCGTAAAGCTTCGATAGGTCGCACCCGTATAGCACTATTGGCAGGAATAAAACCAGCCAACAAGCCAGATACTACCAATATAATTAAGGCACTAACTACAACTCCCAAACTTACACTTGGATTAAGGAACATATCTACAGGCCCAAGGGAATCTAACAGGGTGTTGATACCGTAAATAGAAAGTGCGCCAAAAATAATACCTACCATACCCGAAATTATCGTCAAAAAAATTGATTCCATTAAAATCTGTAATCTTATTGACCACGGGTCTTCCCCCAACGCCCTTCTTATTCCAATCTCCTTTGTTCTTTCTTTAATAACAATCAACATAATATTGCTCACACCAATAATTCCTGAAAGTAACACCAAAATTCCCACGAAATAAGCAACAAATTTTAGCGCCCCAAATAGACTTTCTACCCGATTAAACTGCTGGTACAAATCAAAATGACCAATAGCCCTGTCATCATCAGGATGTATTTTTCTACTCTGCTTCACTGTATTGATGACAGAATTTTTTAAATCACTTATGGAGCTGCCATCTTTGGCGGTAATTGCCATCCAACCTACATTATCAGCACGATTAAAAGCTTGTGAAAAAGTAGTGAAGGGCATAAATATTTCACGTTCACTATTCTCACCGCCGCCATTGCTAGTTTTTTCTTTATAAGTTCCCACAACCATAAAATTCACACCATTAATCTTGAGATAAGTACCCAACACATCTTCATCTTCCTCATATAAATCCTTTCGGATACCATCTCCGATAACGACTACTTTTCGTTTTGCCTTGATATCATTATGATTGAAAAAACGACCATAAGCAGTGTAAATAGGATTTTGCTCTATAATTTCCGGATAATCCCCAAAAACACGGTATTGGCCACTTTCAAGGCCACGAATAACATTATCACCCTCTGTTTGGCGCATACTATTTCTTGGCGAAATAATGCGTAGTTCAGGTACATTTCGTCGCAGAAGCTCAACATCCTCTAACTTAAAATTAAAATTTCTACCCTCTGGAAGTCCTTGATGAGCCCTTGTAGTCGTCTGCGTCCACATGAACATCGTGTTCGTTGCTACACCATTAAAATCCTGTCGGATACCATTTTCAAGACCTTTTCCGGCAGCTAACAGAATTATCAAAATAAATATGCCCCAACCTACACCGAAAGCCGTAGCAACGGTTCGCCACATGTTAGTAGAAAGCACTTCCAAAATCTCTCTCCAGCGGTCTTTATTAAACATTTTTCTTAGTATTATTCAACTTATAGTGTATTCCTTCATTTACTCGTCGCGCAAGGCTTCAATGACTTGAACACGCACAGCTTTCCAAGCGGGAAAAAAGCCTGCTAAACTACCTGCCACAATTAATAGTATGACTGTAGTAAGTGCCACATTAAAATTTACTGAGGGATTTAATACGTAGTCTACCTCTATATGAGGCCCAAGTAATTCCAAAAGTCCCATACTAAATATAAGTCCGGTAAAACCTGCTATGGCAGTAACGAAAATAGCCTCGTGCATTATCATTCCAATAATAGACCAAGGTTTTGCACCGAGTGCCTTTCGTATACCAATTTCGCGAGTTCTTTCCTTGACCACAATCAACATTATATTACTAACACTGACAACGCCCGCTATTATAGTAAAAAAGCCTACCACCCAAAAAAACAGCTTTATACCCCCTATTAAAGAATAATATCTTTTAGCCTCCTGTATGGGGTTCCAGATACGAATTGCCCGTTCATCTTCTGGGGCCACTTTGTGATATTTTTTCAGGTATTTTAAGAGTGCAGCTGTGAACTCGCTATTTTTTTCTACCGTTGCATCAAAGGATTCCAGCTCCGGGAGCATAAAGTTCATGTTATTTATTCTATCGCCGCCGTTAAAAGCAATTTGTGCAGTGGAAATAGGTATAAAAATTCGTTCTTCCTCCCCTTCGTTGTCACC
>JBARUM010000217.1:0-3489 GCA_049645725.1 Maribacter sp. | reverse complement strand
GGTAGATGAAGAAAAACTGAATCTAGACATTCCATTTAGCACCTATTGGAAACTTTGGAAGGGAATAAAAGATAAAAAGGACATTACGCTTCGTGAAATTCTTGCGCATCAAGCTGGGTTGGAACCTTATATCGTATTTACACGTAAAGTTCTTAAGAAGAACGGGCAGTTAAAAAATAGGTTTATAAAAACATCCAAAAGAAAAAGATTTGAAAATGAGGCTTATGAAGGCCTCTACGTAAAAAATAGGTTTAATAGAAAAATGTATCGGATTATCAATCGGTCATCAGTATCCCCAGATAAAAAATATGTCTATTCCGGTTTAACCTTTCTTATTTTCCCTGAACTGATAACCCAATTAACCGGTGTACCCTATGAAAGCTATATTAAAGAGAACTTTTATATACCAATTGGTTCAAAAACATTGGATTTTCTTCCCATGTCCAAGTCATATCCTAATAAAATTGTACCTACCGAGCTAGATACGCTTTATCGCCATACCTTGACCAAAGGTTGGGTTCATGATGAAAACGCTTCCCTATTAGGTGGTATTTCCGGAAATGCCGGACTTTTTGGAACGGCGAAGGATTTGGCCAAGATGATGCAATTGTATCTAAATTATGGTATCTATAACGGTAACCGATTATTATCCGAAGAGGTAGTCAAAGAATTTACGCGTGTGCAATATCCGGATAACGACAACAGAAGGGGTCTAGGGTTTGACAAGCCTCTTTTGGATAATGCCACGCTCCCCTTTTCTGAAGCTTATCCCGCGCCACAAGTAAGCGCGGAGAGCTTTGGTCATAGTGGTTTTACCGGGACTTTTGTGTGGGCAGACCCTAAGAACCAATTGGTATATATATTTCTATCCAATAGGGTATACCCATCACGTGACCATAGAAAACTTTATGAACTAAATATACGTCCGGCAGTACAACAGGTATTCTATGAGGCACTTTCCTATTCAAAATAGGACAAACGTGTTTCTATTTTATTGGTACCTTAGGGCCACAAAATAATTTTATGGGACTACTTGTCTTTTACGCCTTTGTTTCAATCTTTTTTTCATTCCTCTGCTCCATATTAGAGGCAGTTCTTTTAAGTATTACCCAAACCTTCATCAACGTTAAAAAACGTGAAGGAAAAGCTTATGCCACTACCTTGGAGACCCTTAAGAAAGATGTGGACAAGCCGCTCATCGCCATTTTAACCTTAAATACAATAGCACATACTGTAGGTGCAATTTTAGTGGGAGTACAGGCCAAAGTGGCCTATGCCGAATTGTACGGTACCACAACAAAATCCCTATTTGGGATAGACTTTTCAGAAGATCTTATGGTAGGCGTGGTATCTACCATCATGACCATTCTAATTTTAGTAGCTTCAGAGATTATCCCCAAAACCATAGGCGCAACCTACTGGCGGCAATTATCCAACTTTACGGCGAAAGCACTGAATATTATGGTACTTGGCCTAAAATACACGGGACTGTTATGGCTATTGCAGCTTTTTACAAAATTAGTGGGTGGTAAAGGGCATCACGGTAGTGTACTGAGCAGGGAAGATTTCACCGTAATGACAGATATGGCACATGAAGAAGGTGTTTTTGAAAAATCGGAATCTACCATTATCAAGAATCTTTTACGTTTTGACGAAGTGTTGGTCAAAGATATAATGACCCCCAGGGCCGTTATGAAGATTGCATCCGACGAAAAATCCATACATACATTTTTTGAGGAGAACCCTAAACTTCGATATTCACGAATACCCATTTTTCATGAAAAGATGGACAATATTACGGGGTTTGTGTTAAAAGATAATGTCTACGAGGAAATTATTAACCAAAACGGCACCATGCCGTTATCCGAAATCCGTAGGGATATTCAGGTAACCAGACGTAGTACGCCCATTCCCCAATTGTTCGACACGCTTATCGCCAAAAGAGAGCATATTGCGCTTGTGGTAGACGAATATGGTTCCGTTGCCGGTCTAGTTACCATGGAGGACGTCATTGAGACACTACTAGGACTTGAAATTATGGACGAGAGCGATAGTATTGCGGATTTACAATCATTTGCCCGAAAAAATTGGGAGAACAGAGCCAAACGGGCCGGTGTAATAGAGCAGGCTCCAGAAGCTCCAAAAGAGGAATAAAGAGGTATATGGATGTTGCACATATTAATACACCCCTGGGTACGGCCAAACTGGAAGGTAACGTAGATGGTCTTACCACAATAACGGTATTGAACACCCAAGAGACCTTGACCGGCGTTATTCCAGAATCACTTGAAGAAGCCGTTTACCAACTTAACGAATATTTTGAAGGCAACCGACAGCAATTTGATTTATTACTCAATCCCAGTGGCAACGATTTTCAGCAACGGGTATGGAAAGAATTACAGAATATCCCTTTTGGAAAGACGGTATCCTACCTACAGCTCTCCAAAACTTTGGGCGATGTTAAAGCCATACGTGCCGTGGCTGCGGCCAATGGCAAGAATCCGTTATGGATTGTGGTTCCCTGTCACAGGGTTATTGGGAGTGATGGTTCCCTAACCGGTTATGCAGGTGGGTTACACCGCAAAAAATGGCTTTTAGCGCATGAAAGTCCTGCAAAACAACAATCCTTGTTTTAGTATTTACAGACTGTTTGGTCTGTAGCTAACCTTTGGACATAAGATAGAGTTTAGTAGATGTACTTTTCACCTAAACTTCCACTGAAAAGAACGAACATTTCCGTATTTTAACTTTCATTCTTGTTTCTAAAAAAGACCTGATAGTCGGTTTAGCTAAAAATGTAGATTAATGCCCCCTAGATTGTAAAATCTATGCAAATAAGAAATCAGCTTTTACATAAATGGCTAGGTGCGCCAGATACCGTTATGATACTCACAAAAAGTCCAATGGGCTTTTTACCTGTAACATGCTTCTTTTGGAAACATGGGTGTATAACATTGTAGTTTTAATATTGTTGTGTCCCAACAGCTCCTGTATTAAACGTAAATCTGTTCCAGACTCTAATAAATGCGTTGCATAGGCATGTCTAAGACTGTGTAGTGTAACTTCTTTTGTGATGCCGCCCCTTTTAACCGAGTCTTTAAAAACCGCTCTGAGGCTTGCAGGTGAATATTGACTTTTTTGACCCTCGAACAAGTAGGTTTTTGGTTTATATTTATATAATATTCCCGCAAGATTATCTTTAAAGATTCCGGGAAAGGCAGTTGCCTATCCCTTTTTCCTTTACCGGCCTTTATGGTAATAATGTCCCGGTATTTATCGATATGCGACATTTTTAGGTTAATAAGTTCTCCACTTCTTAAGCCTAAAGCATAAATGGTGGTCAGCATTGCCTTATGCTTTAAATTAACTGTTAAATCCAACATCTTTTTAACCTCTTGGAGCGAAAGTATATCTGGCAATACTCTTTGTGGCTTTCTTGGTCTTAGGGTATCTAAATCTAAACACACCCCATACATCTCCTGCATATAC
>JBARUM010000216.1:0-2767 GCA_049645725.1 Maribacter sp. | reverse complement strand
GAATTGTTCTCCGTATTACTACTATCATTTAAAGATTCATTTGCGTAAGAAGCCTTACTTGTTGGGCAACCTTTTTCCAGTCCTCCCTATTGCGTTGCTTCAATTACTATTCTAGAGATAGGCTCGTTCGTATTTAATTCAAAGCGGTAGGAGCCCATAGAGTCTGGTAGTTTTCCTTCTATGGAATATTCACCCAATAAAATACCGTTGCCAACTATGACCTTCTCACTATTATAGGCTGTCCATTTACCGGACTCGTCCACCCTATTTGTGCTATCGTCACAAGTTCTGCCTTCTTTTGCCTGTCTGCCTTCATCAGGATCCATTTGACCTACCTGTAGAATTACATTGGTTACTACTTTGTTAAATGTAAGCACCAGTTTTTCACTGGTATTTACAATCTCACCTTGATATTCATGATAATAATCTATCTGCTTCCACCTACCACCGGCTAAGCCAAACCCATTATCCTTAAACTGATTTTCAAAAACAACTTTTCCTGGGTCTCCATCAATTTTGAAAACGGTAATGGTTACGTTATCGTCCCAATTTTGTGATCCACTTCCGTCATTTAATAAAATTCTGGGTTGGCCTATAATGTGACAATAGACTCATTACCGGTGCCTTCATCTTCGTCCGCTTCTTGGGTGTTTTCGTTTGTATCGCTCTCCTCAGATTCATCAGTTGAATCGGTATTTATTTGTTCTTCATTCTGAGTATTATCGTCTTCAAAGACAGGTTCTTCATATACACAGGAGAGGATTGCCAGTTGGGAAAGGAGCAAAATGACGATGGAAAGGCTTTTTTCATAGCATAAGAAATTAGGGTTCTTCCTAGCTAAGAACGCAACAAGTAGAATTCTTTTTATTTGAGGATTCTAATATTCGACCAATTACAACAAAGGGGCCTGTTGCAGACGTTGGTTTATAGTTTCCAAGGAAACGTTCAAGAATACTTTTTTATCCTGTGCGAGCTCTACTTGGGAATTAAAGAAGATATCTTTTCCTTCATCATCTTCCCCCCTCATCAAATAATGACTTCCCATAGGATAAGTGTTCTTAACGGTAATGGG
The DNA here is from genome assembly GCA_049645725.1 of Maribacter sp. Lineage (GTDB taxonomy): Bacteria > Bacteroidota > Bacteroidia > Flavobacteriales > Flavobacteriaceae > Maribacter. The sequence goes on along the minus strand of JBARUM010000216.1, from coordinate 1,695 downwards.
AATGCCCGAAGTTTCCGAGACTCTGAACTCATTGGCGTAGACAATTATTTTCCTTTTGGTATTTGCATAGGACTTTAGTACGTCTATAGATATTAGTGTGGCTTCGCCGAACAAAGAGGCTATGTAAAGATTCCGAGGGTTTTTATAAAGTTCCATGGGGCGGGCTTTGGCTATGATAGTATTATTTCTAATGACCACGACCCGATCTGTAAAAGGAAGGAAATCGTTGAAATCATGGGTGGCCACAATACAGGTAATTCCGTTCTCTTTTAGGTATTTGAAGATATTCCTACGAAGATTATTTTTTAGAAAATTATCAATATGACTAAAAGGCTCGTCTAAAAGTAGAATTTCTGGTTTTTGCGCAAGAACTCTGGCTAGGGCCACGCGCTGTTGTTGCCCGCCGCTTAAGGTATTTACTTTTTTATCAGCGAATTCCGTGAGCTCTATCATCTCTAACAGTTCTGCAGTTCTTTCCTTTAATTTTTTGGGATAAAAAACAGATAAATATTGACTTATGTTTTCGGTAACAGTGGTAAAAGGCATTAAATCAAAGTCTTGAGATAAGTACTTCATAAAAGGAGCGCCAGGAACCAGATTAAAGGCTGGGCCAAGCACGGGCTCGTTCTCCCAGAATAATTCTCCTTGTTCCAAATCTAGAAGCCCGTAAATGACCTTTAGCAGCGTACTTTTTCCACAACCGCTTTCCCCGATAATGGCTACGTGCTCCCTTCGCTGTATCCTTAAATTTATATCTTCCAAAACCGGAAGATTATCATAGACATAAGTAACATGTTCTACTCGGAGCATATGGCAATTGTGATTGATGGGATAGCGAAAAATCCGCTTCTATTTGAAACGGATTTTTCGATAAAATATTGATGAATGCTTTATATTAATCTTTAAACTCTCTTAAAACAGATTGATTTGGCAATTCTTCATAACCCATATTAAAAAGGGTAAACCCAAAAATATCGGCATACTGTTCAATAGCCTTACTTACGGGTGTTCCCGCACCATGTCCCGCATTTGTTTCAATACGTATTAAGGTAGGATTGGTTCCCGCCTGTTTTTCTTGAAGCTCCGCAGCAAATTTAAAACTATGGGCGGGAACAACACGATCATCATGATCTCCGGTCGTGACCAAGGTTGCGGGATAAGATGTGCCTGCCTTAACATTGTGAACTGGGGAATATCCCTTAATGTATTCAAACATTTCTTTACTGTCTTCAGATGTTCCATAATCATAGGCCCATCCGGCTCCTGATGTGAAAGTGTGATAGCGTAACATATCCAAAACCCCTACGGCAGGTAGTGCCACCTGCATAAGGTCCGGTCTTTGGGTCATGGTAGCCCCTATCAGCAATCCACCATTGGAGCCACCTCTTATGGCAAGGTATTCTTTGGAGGTATACTTATTTTCGATAAGGTATTCCGCCGCAGCGATAAAGTCATCGAACACATTTTGCTTTTGCATTTTGGTACCCGCATCGTGCCATTTTTTACCGTATTCGCCACCACCCCTAATGTTGGGCACTGCATAAATACCACCTTGCTCCATCCAAACAGCGTTGGTAATGCTAAATGAAGGTGTGAGACTAATATTGAATCCACCGTAACCGTAAAGTATTGTTGGATTTTTGCCATTGAGTTCCAAGCCTTTTTTATGCGTTATAATCATTGGCACTTTTGTGC
>JBARUM010000215.1:0-12753 GCA_049645725.1 Maribacter sp. | reverse complement strand
CATTTGACGGTTATATGATCTATTTGTAACAATGGATGTATTTTTGAAAAAAATAAAGTCGTGCAGTCCATAGAAAAGTATCGTGGTGAATTTATTTCCTATTTGGAATCCAAAACCAAAACCAAAGAGCCTAAAAATTTATATGAACCAATAACCTATATTCTTAAGCTGGGTGGGAAAAGATTACGGCCAGTTTTGGTATTGTTAACCGCAGAAATATTTGAAAAAGACTATAAGGAAGCCTTGGATGCAGCTTTAGCTATTGAGGTTTTTCATAATTTTTCATTGGTTCACGATGATATCATGGACGATGCGCCAAAAAGAAGAGGAAAGGCTACAGTTCACGAAAAATGGGATATAAATACAGGTATTCTGTCCGGTGATGCTATGCTGATAAAGGCCTATCAGCTATTTGAAAACTACGAAGTTCATATTTTTAAAGATTTGGCCAAGTTATTTAGTAAAACAGCTTTGGAAGTTTGCGAAGGTCAACAGTATGATGTCGATTTTGAAACTAGGGATGATGTTATACTGCCGGAGTATCTTAAAATGATAGAATACAAGACTGCCGTTCTGGTAGCGGCAGCCATGAAAATGGGTGCTATCGTAGCTGAGGCTTCCAAAAAATGCCAAGATGATATGTATTCATTTGGTCTAAATCTAGGTATTGCCTTTCAGCTACAAGATGATTATTTAGATGTGTACGGAGACCCAAAGACCTTTGGCAAACAAGTTGGAGGTGATATTATAGCGAACAAAAAAACCTATCTTTTTATAAAGGCGATGCAAGAGGGTACTCAGAGTAACAGAAAACAGTTGAAGGACCTTTATTCTATACAGCCCTTAGAAACTGTTGCCAAAGTAAATGCTGTTAAAACAATTTTTAGTGAAAGTGGGGCAGCCACTGCTACACAGGAGGCCATTAGAAATTATACCGAAAAAGCTTTTTCAATTTTAGAGAATTTAGAATTACCACAGGAAAAAAAGAACGTTCTAAGAGCCTTCGGTGAGAACCTTATGCGCAGAACTGTCTAGAACAAACGTTTTATCAAAGCTTTTGTAAAAGGTATTTTGGGACAGCCTAGAATGTAATAGATGTCCTCCATGATACTGGTTTCCTCATCTAGAAACTTGAAAATTAATTGAGGATTTCTCTTTTTGAATAATTTTTGGAATATTAGATGCCCAATTTCATTTTTGGTATGTAGTAAATCTAAAAGGAGTAAATCGTAATACCAAAAACGATTTTTAAAATCCAATTCTCTTAAAGGTCTCCCAGATTTTAAAAAGGCCAGAAGTTGGGGAATTTTTTTTGACGTACTCATAAAAGTGTAGCCCGTACTTGGCTTTGCCCAACCTCCCGCAGTACCTATATACCTCATTCTATCTGTATGATGTTCTTTAAAATCATAGCATGTCATAGGAATGCTTCCTTGCTCCGTTTCTAAAACTTCATAATCTTCACAGTGCAAATTTTTCTTAAGATAATATTCAATAGCACTCTCATATTCCTTTTGTGGAAGTAATTTTTCCGAGAATAAAGTATATTCTATAAGTGCGGTATTATTACTGTATGGCAGCACGTACATAAAACGGGTATTTTCTTTTTGGGGGATAGAGAAATCCATATAAGTTGCTTCGTCGGCATTAAAGATGGGTGTTTTGGTTTTAACTACCCAGCCTATAAAATGCTGTTGCAGTACTGGATATTTATTTTGATGGGTTGCCATTTTATAGTCGAAAATACTATTGAATACCTGCTTGCCAGAATAGGTTTCAGTTAAAGTGTGAAGGCGTACTTCCCCATCATGTTCTTCTATTTGGGTAACATTTTCGTTTTTAAATGTGATGTTGGAATAGTTCTTAATACGCGATAAGTGCGAAGTGTAAAAATCAATTCCACGCACCATTTTATAGGTATAAGGAGCTATTTTATAACGTTTGGAAAATTCCTTTGACCCGAAAAAGATATGATGCCAATTTTTATGTACGATATCGTCAAAGACACCTTCTCCCTTTTCCCAAAAGCACCATGTACGGTCGTTGGTTTTTTTGGAATCCTTATCTATCAGCAAAATGGATTTAGAGGCAAAAAAAGAATCTTTCCCCATTGCATCGGCCAACATGAGTCCCGCGGCACCGGCGCCAATAATGATGTAATCGTATTGTAATTTGGCCATCGATCAAAAATAGGAATTAATAGCCGTTTGTATTTAAAATACGATTACGTTATTTAGTTAATTCTATAGCGCATGCCAAAAAAGCCGCGGATACCCTGATTTGGGCCATAGACATAAGAAGGGTCAAACGTTAAGGCGTTGGGATTATTAGCTGTTGCAACCGGGTTACCATTGTTGTCAAAGGTTACTTCCCTGTCAAAAGGATCGTTAGCTCTAGCAATGATAAACGGATTTCCTCTGTTAGGAGTCCAATCCAAAAGATTTTTGATGCCTCCATAGAATTCAAAATTATCCAGTTCTTTGTAGGTGAATTGGATGTTTTGAATACTCCAAACAGGAGAAAAATTACTACGCGGGTCTGTTTCTCCTAAAACTGGTAGACGCATAGGACCGTATAGATTTCCTGTATAGTCTACACTGAGCTTAAGATTCTTGAAAGTATAGCCAAAACTCCAGGTTCCGGTATAACTTTCTGTCAGAATCTGTCGTTGTTTGACCCCATCCTCGGTTTGGGCCACATCTTGAAAAGTAGCACCTACCAAAAATTTAAAGCCACTTGGAAAAACAATGTCAATATTTGCACTGAAACCTTGGGAGACCGATTTACCGTTCAAATTATCATAAATTATTTGATTGGGATCGGTATCGTAATCCGGTAAAATAGCATTGCTAAAATTGGTGTAGAAGGCGGAAGCATCCAAACTTATAAAAGTGCCGTTGTCCCCATATATTTTTTTCAGGTAATTTAGGTTGAAGTTGAACGAACGCTCGGGTTCCAGTTCTTCGGTAACCACAACATACCGCGCGCCTGTAAGGGAGGCATGGTCTTCCGTAAAAAGATTTACTACTCTAAACCCTGTTCCTGCATTAAATCGGAGAATATCATTATCCGTTATTTTCCATCTATAAGCTGTTCTGGGCGTAACTATATTACCGTGTCTTTTGTCATAGTCATAGCGTAGACCTAGCAATAGTGAGTGTTTTTTGGTGAAAGCAATTTCATCTTGAATAAAAATACTTGGTATGACCACTTCATCCGCTATAACGGTTGCCGTTGTATTATCATCATAATAATTATAGCGTAAGGCTGTACCCAATAACAGGTCGTGTTTGCCTAAGTTTTTATCCCAAGTTAATTGCGTAAAACCTATGCGTTGATCTGCTAAATACGCAATATCTCCATAGACCGAATTTTGATTATGGTCGTTATAAGAAAACGAAAGCATTACCTTTTCATCGATAGGCAATTGGTATTTTCCCAAAACTTCCCATCGGCGTGTATAGATGCTTTCACCATAAATTTGATCTCCACCTCTAAATTCTGGGGTCCATTGCAGCTCTCCTCCCCATCTATCTTCATAAAAAAACCGTCCGGCTAGTGATAGAATTCTAGATTTATCCCGTTTAAAATTCCACTTTTGAAAAATAGAGATTCGGTCTTGGAGAGTAAGGTCCGTGAAATTATCTCCGTTGTTGTCTATGAGCTCATCAAAATTAAAATAATTTACCCCCAAGAGTACATCTGTCTTTTCTCCTGCTCTTATTTTGGCACCAACATCTATATTGTACTCACCCCATCCCGTTGCAAAAGCGTCAGCGAAAAAATCCGGAGCTTCCAACGAGTTTTTGGTGATGATGTTAATAAGACCGCCAACTGCTTCGCTCCCGTACAGACTTGAAGCTGGACCCTTTACAATTTCAATCTGTTCTATCAAAGAATTTGGTATTCCAGATAAGCCGTACACGGTGCCCAAACCACTTACGATGGGCATTCCATCAATTAAAACTAAGGTGTAAGGACCTTCTAACCCGTTGATATGAATATCACCCGTATTGCAGACATTGCAATTAATCTGCGGTCGTACTCCGTTCACATTTTGTAAGGCCTCGAAAATACTCGCGGTAGGATTCTTTTTTAAGAAAGTAGGACTGTAAACTTCTACCGGGACCGGGCTTTCTGAACGGTGCACAGCTTTTAAAGTTCCTGTTATCACCATTTCATCCAAGGTCTCCATGGATGGGATAAGATTAATATTCACTAATTTTGTTTGTCCCTTGTCAAGCTCTATGGTTGTGCTAAAAGGATTAAATCCAAGTACGGAAACTATAATTTTATGCGTCCCCGCTTCAATATTTTTTAGTTTATAACTACCACTCTCGTCAGACGCCGTACCGATTTGTGTATTTTTCAAATAAATATTAGCAAATGGTATCGACTCACCTTCGGAAGAAATAATTCCGGCAATAGTACTTTCCTGAGCGCTACAAAGTGTAGTGAGGAGAAGGAACAGAAATAAAAGTTTTTTTTTTCTCATAAACGAACCTGAACAAGGTTTAAATAAATCAAAATAATAATTTAGACAAAACTAAAAATATGTTTTTACATATAAAAATGTATTTTAGCATATATTTAAATTGCACGATGACACTTTCGGAAGAAGACTACATAAAGGCCATATATCACCTTAGCAAAGGAGAGCAAACAGCTATTTCAACCAATGCAATTGCTGCCCAAATGGCAACGAAACCATCTTCCGTAACGGATATGATCAAGAAACTTTCCGAAAAGGATTTAGTTTTCTACAAAAAATACAAAGGTGTTTCCTTAACCAAAGGGGGAAGATTATCTGCACTCTCCATAATCCGTAAACATCGTTTATGGGAAGTGTTCTTGGTTGAAAAACTTGATTTTGCATGGGATGAAGTGCATGAGGTGGCAGAACAGTTAGAGCATATTAAGAGCGAGCAACTTATAGATAAATTAGATGGTTATCTTGGAAGCCCAAAGGTAGACCCGCACGGTGACCCAATACCTTCCAAGGACGGTCGTTTTATGAAATCCGTAAAAAAGTTGATAAGTGAGCTACCTATCGGAAGTCAAGGTATTTGTGTGGGCGTGAACGATTCCTCGGCGGCTTTTTTAAAGTTTTTGGATAAAAATAAAATTGCTTTAGGAGACACGTTGAAAATATTAGATAAAGAAGAGTTTGATGGCTCCGTACAACTTGAGACTTCTTCGGAAAAACTGCGTATTTCTTCTCAAATAGCAGCCAACTTATTTTTGGAGATAATAGAAAAGGAATGATTCTTAAAGATAAAGTATTAGATTATAATTTATGGAACAGGTAATTAATTATTTTGAATCTATTAACCCCATTTTGGCGGCATTTTACGCAACGCTCTTTACTTGGGGGTTAACCGCTCTAGGGGCAGGACTAGTTTTCTTTTTTAAAAATCCGAATAGAGCTGTAATGGATGGGATGCTCGGTTTTACCGGAGGTGTTATGGTTGCCGCTAGTTTTTGGAGTCTTTTGGCCCCAGGGATTGAAATGAGTCCAGGCGAAGGTTTTATAAAAGTAATCCCGGCTGCAGTCGGTTTTTTATTAGGTGCTTTTTTTCTATTTGGGTTGGATAAGGTCTTACCTCATTTGCATATAAATTTTAAGGAAGGAGAGGCTGAGGGAATTAAAACTCCATGGCATAAAACTACACTATTAACCTTGGCCATAACGCTTCATAATATTCCTGAAGGTCTTGCAGTAGGTGTGCTTTTTGGCGGTGTTGCCGCAGGTTTTGATGGAGCAACCATTGGAGGAGCCGTTGCCTTGGCTTTAGGTATTGGCCTGCAGAATTTTCCCGAGGGTTTTGCCGTTTCCATGCCCTTGCGTAGACAAGGACTATCCAGGAAAAGAAGTTTCATGTACGGACAAGCTTCTGCATCGGTAGAGCCCATTGCAGCAGTTATTGGGGCTTGGGCCGTATTGACTTTTCAGCCTATTTTACCTTACGCATTGGCATTTGCCGCTGGGGCCATGATTTTTGTTGTTGTGGAAGAGGTAATTCCGGAGACGCAACAGGACAAACATTCTGATGTTGCCGTAATGGGTTTTGTTGCGGGTTTTATTGTAATGATGACTTTGGATGTGGGGTTAGGGTAGACTATTCCTTAAAAACATCAAAAGCTCCCTTGGTCAAAAAGCTGTCCGAACTGGAAAATAGAACAGTATTCTTAACGGCCGTAAATCCATCAACGGTAGGACCTAATTGTACTTCAATAGTCTCAAACGCATAGCTAGAATCATTATGGTCTCTCTTGCGGAGCACGTAAAATATACCTTCTTGTTCTACAATAGCTTCAGAAGGTAAGGATTCTGCTAAGCTATCTTCGGTTACGATTTCGGCATCTACGAACATTCCTGTCAAAAACCTTTCTCCATCCTCCTTTAGATGTCCATGAACCTTTATCGTTCGGTTTTCGCCTATGGAAGTGCCAATTAAATAAACTTCCGCTTCAAAAGTATTTTCCGATGCTTCGGGAATACGAAATCGAATTGGTTGTCCTTTCTCAATTTTCATAATATCTTTTTCAAATACTGAAAGCTCAAGATGAATATGGTCATTATCAATGATTTCTAGAATAGGGGAGGCTGGGGAAACATAAGTTCCCCTGGTCACGTTCATTTGGGTAATACTACCGCCAATAGGTGCTAAAATCCCTACCATTGAGCTAATGTTTCCCTGTTCCACTTTTTCTGGGGAGATGTTAAGCATGCTTAGCTGTTTTTTAAGTCCGTTGTAACGGGCATTGGCCGTTTTGAAATCGCTTTCGGCCTTTAAAAAACTTTTTTGTGAGGTAATGTTTTCTTCTTGTAAGGTCTGTTGCCGGTCATATTCCGACTGGAGATAGCTAAGTTGCTGTTTTACCTCCATATAATTTTGTTGGAGCGTAATGAATTCAGGATTTTCTATAGTGACCAAAAGTTGACCTTTTTTGACGGTATCTCCAATGAGCAAAGGTGTTCTTTTTATATAGCCGCCCATTGTTGCACTTACCACGGCCCTGTTTTCTGGTGGCACATCAATCATGCCATTGGTTTGTATGGTGACTGGAAAGGACCTTTCTTCTAGTTTGCTTAAGGTCATTCCGCTTGTGTTAAATTGCTCTTGGCTAATGCGTATGCTTCCATTTGTGTTTTCACTAATATTTGCGGGTTCCTTAGTTTTTTGCTCTTGGCATCCACAAAGAAAAATGATTTGTGTAATGAGTACTAAATAGATGGCCTTTTTCATGGTATTAATTTATTCTTTTTTGACTTGTGGAACATTTTACTCAAACCGATTTAAAGACTTAGATAATTCAATTGAATCACCGTTTGATTATAGGCATTCAAATTTTCAAGACGTTCTAGTTTTATGTTGTTCGCATTTTCGATACTTTGGATGTACTGGAAAAAATCTATTTCCCCATTTTTGAAACTAAGTTCCGCGGTTTTTAGAATTTCCTCTGACATTTCAGCACCCTCGGTTTCATAATAGTCCAGCGCATTGGCGTGTTTTTCGTATATAGCTTGTAATTCTATGTATTTGGAATGGAGTCGGATTTTATATTCTTTTGATTGTTCCAGTTCAATTTCCGTTGTAATTTTTGAAGCTTTTATTCGGGAGGTATTTCCACCAAATAGGAGTGGAATCTTAAACCCTGCCTGATACCCGTATAAATTGCCATTTACAGCACTATTACTGCCTTGAAAATAGTCAACACTTAGGTCTGGAAGTAGTTGTTGGGTTTCCATTTTGCGTTTAGCATTTGCCAGTTCAACCCTCTTCTGAGAATACGATATTTCTGCTGTATCATTAATATTTACTCGGTTTAACGAAATTATACTCAATGGTATTAATTTTATTTCTGTACCATTCGGTATTTGAATTATGGAGATTAATTCGTTATAGGCAATGGCGACGTCTTGCTGTGTTTGTTCCAAAGCTATTTTGAGCTGTCTTTGCTTGCTAGCGGCGGTTATTTTTTCCAAATAATTCGTTTCTCCTAATTCAAAACGGCGTTTCGCCATATGGGCAAAGTTTTGGTATAGGCTATCCAACTTATGATAGATACCTTCTTTTTCTATAGCATGTAAATATTGATAGTAGGCTGAAGTAACTTCCCGTCTTATTGCTTTTTCTCTAATGTCATAACCGCTTAAACTAAGTTCGTATTGAGCTTTGTTCACTTTCTTCTTTGCAAAGTACACGGTAGGAAAAAGGAAGTCTTGTTGTACACCGAGTACATTAAGGGGTAGATTACCTATTGTTAAGTTATTTTGGTCATAACTATAGTATACTTGGGTCTTGTTGAAATCAAAAGCGGTGCCAATAAGTGCTTGGGACTTGGCTATACCGAGATTTGCCGCTTTAAGTCCAGCATTATTTTCAAGTGCCGAATCAATAAGTTCTTTTAGGCTTTTTTTATTTTCCTGGGCATTTCCTATTGATGAAAAACCTAATATAGCTAGCACCAAGACGATGGTGATATTTTTACGAGGTAAAGATTTTAGTATTCTATTTTTCCTCATAAAAAGCGCATACAGTACGGGTAATACTATTAACGTTAATAAGGTAGCCGTCACGAGTCCGCCAATTACCACTGTCGCAAGTGGACGCTGTACCTCTGCTCCTGCCCCAGTGGATAGTGCCATGGGTAAAAAGCCCAAAGCAGCTGCAGATGCGGTCAACAAAACAGCCCGCAAACGGTCTTTGGTTCCTTGTTTAATTAAGGTTTCCATATTTTCAAAATGTTGATTTTTGAGTTCCTTAAAATGTTCTATAAGCACTATACCATTTAAAACGGCAATTCCGAACAATGCTATAAACCCTACTCCTGCGGAGATACTAAAGGGCATATCCCGTATCCATAAAAGTAATACACCACCAACAGCAGCTAACGGAATTGCAGTATAAATTAATAAGGCTTCTTTAACCGACTTAAAAGCAAAATAGAGCAATATGAATATCAATAGCAATGCAATGGGTACCGCAATCCATAATCTTGATTTGGCGCTTTGAAGATTTTCAAACTGCCCCCCGTAGGTAATGTTGTAGCCAACAGGTAGTGTAATGTTTTCATTAATCAATTGTCGTACATCATCCACAACGGATTGTAAATCGCGATTGCGTACGTTGATGCCTACCACAATTCTGCGACGGGTATCCTCTCTAGCTATTTTAGCGGCCCCCTTCTGATAACTTACCGAGGCCAGTTCACTTAGTGGAACTTTTCCTCCAGAGGGTACATCTACATATAGGTTTTTAAGATTATCTATATCTTTCCGATTATTAGCATCCAAACGAACCACAAGATCAAAGCGTTTTTCCCCTTCAAAGACATTTCCAACGGTGCGCCCAGCAAAGCCCATGGATACCATATCGTTGAGGTCTTGAATATTAAGCCCGTAACGGGCAATTTTTGCTCGATCGTAAGTGACGTTCATTTCTGGAAGTCCAACAATTTTCTCTACAGAAATATCCGCAGCACCAGCTACGTTTTGGATGAGGTCTTTGATTTCATTTCCTTTTTTACTTAGGGTATTAAGATCATCCCCAAAAATCTTGATGGCCACATCTGAACGAACTCCTGAAATAAGTTCATTAAAACGCATTTCTATCGGCTGGGTAAACTCCACCTCCATATTTGGGATAATCGCTAAAGCTTCTTTGAACTTACCTGCCAGTGCATCTTTGCTATTGGCTGAAACCCATTCCTTTTTAGGTTTTAAGATGATGATTACGTCGCTCTCTTCCATAGACATTGGGTCTGTAGGGACTTCGGCCGCCCCGATACGGGTAACCACTTGTTTGACTTCGGGAAAATTTTCTAAGAGAATTTTTTCGATTCGGGTCGTAATTTCAACAGTCTTGGCCAGGGAAGTACCGGTTTTTAAAACAGGTTGAATTACAAAATCACCTTCGTCTAACGTGGGTACGAATTCGCCTCCCATCCTAGAAAATAATACAACAGCGGAAATCAAAAGTAGAATCGCTAGACCTAAGACCATTTTTTTACTTCGTAAGGCCCAATCTAAAATAGGTTCATATTGTTTAATCAACCACAGCATTAACTTAACGGAAATATTCTTTTTAGAGGATTCAGTAGGTCTTAAGAATAAGGAAGCGACTACGGGCACATATGTAAAACAGAATACCATGGCTCCAATGAGGGCAAAACTAAAGGTAAGCGCCATGGGTTTGAACATTTTACCTTCAATACCACTTAAGGATAGAATAGGGATAAATACAATGAGGATGATGAGTTGGCCAAAAATGGCAGAATTCATCATTTTAGAAGAACTTTTTATGGTTATCGCATCTTTTTGGGCTTGCAGGTCTTCCTTATTTAAGGAAGAAAGCTCCAAACTTTTTGCGGTAATCTGAAAGGCAATGAATTCTACGATGATTACGGCTCCGTCAATGATGATTCCAAAGTCGATAGCGCCTAAACTCATGAGATTGGCATCAACCCCGAAGACGTACATAAGGCTAAGCGCAAAAAGCAGGCATAGGGGAATGACCGAAGCTACAACAAGACCAGAACGAAAATTTCCCAGCAAAAGCATCACTACCAACATTACAATAAGGAAACCTAGAATAAGGTTTTCTGAGACTGTAAACGTTGTTTTTTTGATTAGTTCGCTACGGTCTAAAAAAGGATTAATATACACACCTTCAGGTAACGATTTTGAAATTTCGCTGACCCGTTCATTGACGGCATCAATAACTTTTTTGGAGTTGGCATTTTTCAACATCATTACCTGACCCAATACTTTTTCGCCCTCGCCATTACCGGTAATTGCACCAAAACGAATAGCGCTTCCGTAGCCTACTTTGGCAACATCTTTGACCAAAATTGGTATTCCCTCATTACTTTTAATAACAATATTGTTAATATCGTTCAAATTTTTGATGAGTCCTTCGCCCCGGATAAAGTATGCCTGATTCACTTTTTCGATATAGCCACCTCCAGCTACATTGTTATTTTTTTCTAAAGCGGTAAAAACTTCTTGTGCGGTAATTTTCATTGCGTTAAGTTTCTCGGTCTTGATAGCAACTTCGTATTGTTTTAAAAATCCACCCCAGGTATTTACCTCCACAACACCTGGAATACCGGAGAGTTGCCGTTTTACGATCCAATCTTGTATGGTTCGTAAATCGGTTGCATTATAACGCTCCTCGTAGCCTGGCTTCACATCTAGAATGTATTGATAGATTTCACCAAGCCCCGTAGTAATAGGGCCCATTTCAGGAGTACCAAAATCTTTGGGAATTTTCTCGGACGCCGATTTTATTTTTTCCGCCAACAATTGTCGCGGTAAATACGTGCCCATATCGTCATTGAAAACAACGGTTACTACTGAAAGCCCAAATTTGGTTATGGAACGAATTTCTTGTAATCCGGGCAAATTGGCCATTTCCAGTTCTACAGGATATGTGATGAACTGCTCCATATCTTGGGTAGATAGATTGCGTGATGTGGTAATGACCTGTACTTGATTATTCGTGACGTCCGGTACCGCACCAATAGGAATTTGGGTCATGGCGTACAACCCGAAACCTATAATAAAGGCAGTAAATAAGAATACGACAAACTTGTTACGTATACTAAAATTGATGAGATATGAGAGCATAATCCATTGAATGGTATAGGATAGATGTTAAACTACTTTTAAATAGTTAGAACAAAAATGATTAATGTCAATGATGAATTATGTAAGCCTTGGTGGCTGAAAGAGGCCTTCTTGGGCTAAAGAGTGGTAGGACGCTAGATAAAAATAATGGGAAGCCTGATTTATAAAAATAGCTATCTCTAGTGGATAAATAATAGTTTTATTTAGGACAAAAGCGGAAAGTGCTGCTGTTTGGGATTGGTGTTGAAAAGGTAGTTGTTCATGTTCTTCTCGCTCTTCTTTATGTTTATTATTGTGTTCTTTCTTAAGTTCACCATAGTGTTTGGAAATAAAAACAAAGAAGTTGTCCCCGTATTCCTCAGCATGGAACTGGGCATGCTCTATTAACTCGTCCAATTCAACAATATCACTGAAATGAATATTGAAGCTCTGGACCAAAATGAGCAAGGAAACCACTATGGATGTGAGTTTAAGCATAATGTATAGACAGTTAAAGATAAGAAAATTAGAGGTATTTGGCATAAGGTATCTTATTCTATCCTATGCTTTTTATCAATTCGATTTTTAGTGCTCTTTTAACGCTTAGAGTTGTTTTAGACATTATCCCCATTTTAGGTCGTCTACCGAGCGGTTTTTGAAATTGGATTTACCTTTCGCTCTTTGCTTTGTGGTGATCGTCATGGTTTTTCCTAATTTTGGTTTGATAATTTCTGTAAACCCATGTAGATAAGTATTTGAAAATTTTTATTATATGTGAATGGTCTTACCGTAGGAATAAACCCCTAAATATGCTTTGGATTATGGTATATTTAATAAAATGTGCATTATGAGATTAATTTTAGTTTTAGCGATTATGTTTGCATCTGTTACTGTTGGTGCACAGATAAATGTTTCACAAATCCAACAAGAAATAGATAAAACGGTTTGGAAACCTTTTCAAAAAGCTTTTGAATCTTTAGATGGTGAAGCTCTAAACGACACTTACGCTCAAGAGGTGCTAAGGGTAACTCCTAATGGCATAGACACTAATAATAGTTTTAAAGCTGCAAATGTTGAACGCTTTAAAATGAACAAGGATGATGATGCTTCTATTGCTCTGGATTTTTGGTTTGATAGCA
>JBARUM010000214.1:0-13026 GCA_049645725.1 Maribacter sp. | reverse complement strand
TATCCAGTGTATTTATATCATCGAACACCTTTGAAAACAGGCCTTTTTCTTTGGCCCAGTAGGCATTTTTCCATTCAGTTGGGGCTAGGCTAAGCTCTGAAATAGCGGCAGTTCCTATTTTTCGTTCAACAGCCGGAGCAATAACTAATGGAGCTATACCAATGGATAGTTCCGATAATCTCAGAGCAGACGCTTCCGTGGCAAAAACATAATCGCATGCGGCTGCTAGACCAACACCACCCCCAACAATTTTTCCCTGAACACGACCAACAATGACTTTAGTACACTTGCGCATAGCGTTAATGACATGGGCGAATCCACTAAAAAAGATTTTGCTCTCTTCTTGATTGGATACCGCCATGAGTTCATCAAATGATGCTCCTGCGCAAAAGGCACTATCACCTTCTGATTTTAGAACAATTACAGACACACTATCGTTTTCGGAAAGTTTGTTCAATTCTTTAGTTAGACGATCCAGTAGTTCGGCGGTGAAAGAATTACTAGCTGGGTGACCAAATTCCACTATAGCCACCTTGCCATCAGTTTTAGCGTACAGACTTCCGTTTTTCCTATCGGTTCCCATATATTTTTATTTTATACAAAATTAGTCGTTTTGTAGTAGCGGTCGAAACTTTCGCCTAAACTTCCAAACCAAGGCTCCTCCTCTGATAATCATCCAAATAGTAAATGCAATCCAAATTCCGGTGAGGTCCCATCCTAAATATTTCCCTAAAAATAGCGTAGGTATAAAACCTAGAAATGTGGCCGATAAAAGTGTGTTTCTCAGGTATTTCATTTCTCCCAAACCTTTGAACAATCCATCGAGAACAAATGCCAAGGTATTTATTGGTAGTCCAAGAATAACTATAAAGAATATGGAGTAGAACGCCTCTAATACAAGCGTTTCCTTAGAGAAGAGCCTGCCAATAGGATAATAAAAGGCAGTACCCAAAGCAATCAGAACTAGACTTACTAATAGTCCATATTGTGCTATCTTCTTGGACAAAAGCCATAAACCATTGTAATCTTTTGCACCTAAAAGCCTACCGCCCATGATATTTCCGGCAGCTCCATAGCCATCTATAAAGAATGCGCAGAATAACCAAATATTAATAGCAACGGTATGGGCACCAATATAGGCATCTCCTAAAGCAGTAGCTTCCCTGACCGCTAGAATTAAAGCCGTATTCAAAGCTATAGCACGTACAAAAAGATTTAGACTCATAACCACCAAACGACCCAGTTCTGGATGTATAGGGAGTTTTAGCTTAAGGCTTATATCGGTTTTTGTTATTAAGAGTACAAAAGCCATTACCGCCATAATTGCTTGCGCAGCTAAACTGGCGTAGGCTGCACCATCCAGATATAGCGGTTCTACCAAACCGTCTATTCCATAAACGAGAATTACATCTAAAACTACATTTAAAATTGCCCCTGTAATTGCAATGACCATAGGCCAATACGTATTTTGAAGCCCTCTGAAAATCCCCATGACCGCAAATACGAAAAGTGTGAGCGGAAATCCCCAAACCCTTATAGAATAGTAACTGATACAGTATTCTAAAATCTTTCCGGAAGCGTTTAAAAGTTGAAAAATTTCCTCAACAATAAAAATCGTGGACAGGAGTATAAAAATACTTAGCCCTATGTTAATAAAAATTGCCTGAGCAGGTAAGGTTTTTACATCATCTAATTTCCCCGCTCCAAGATATTGTGAAATAATGGCGGAGATAGCACTTCGGGTTTGCCCTAGAATCCATATGAGCATCGACAAAAAAGAACCGACAATACCTGCTGCGGCCAATGATTCTAAACCGTCTACGGGAATATTGCCTACAATAGCAGTGTCCGTAATGGAGAGTAACGGTTCTGCGATCCCTGCTATGGTAGCAGGAATGGCAAGTCTATTTATTGTTTTAAAATTGATGGCTGTTTTCAAGAACGTATATTAAAAAACTAATTCGAAACAATAAAATGGATGCTTACTTTGATTGGGGAAATAAATTTTCTCTAATTGCTGATAGCCCCTTTTTTTATAAAATTCTTGATTGCGTTTGTTTTGGCTAAAGGTGTCTAAACGAACCGATAAATAATTATTATCACGGGCATAACCTTCGGCAAAATCCATTAAGCGTTGTGCAAAGCCTTTTCCTTGATAAGATGGGTGAACGGCTAGGCGGTGTACATAAATACTTGCATCATAAGAAGTTAACCATTTGATAGTTTTATATTCTTCATCCATTAAAGTGGATAATACTACGCATCCAATTAAAGTATTCTTTTTTTTTAAAATATAGAGTTCCTTTCGTTTTATATCTATCTCGAATTGATTTCTGGACGGATATTCATCGGTCCATTGCAAGATACCTTTAGCATCCATATAACGTCTACATAAATCGGTTACAGTAAGAATATCCGGAATTTCGGATATCTTTGCTTGTTGAATCATAAAACAGATTTATTTTAATTGTAAATTTAAAGTAATAATCAACAATTCTATTATGACTAATATTCTAGTTCCTATTGGTACTTCTACAGATGCCCATGAAACATTACAATATGCAGTGGATTTCGCTGCGGCTTTTGGAGCCCACGTTTTTGTGATGGAAGTTTTTAATGCAACTTCCAAAGCGGGTACTTTGGCCAATGTTTCTGATAAAATTGCTGAAAGTGGTAAAGAACGTCTGAAAGGTGTGATCAATCAAATCGATTCTAAAAAAGTTGATATCAAGGTGGTGACCTATAATGGGGAATTAGTAGATGGCTTAAATGATATTGATAAGGAATTAGGCTTAGACCTAATTATTTTGGCACCGCGGAGTCATGATATACAGGAAGAACTTTATTTAGGTTATACTTCCGGGCGAATAGTTAAACAAACAGACATTCCAGCTCTTGTAGTACCCAAGGGCACTAAGTATGAAAAGTTTAATACGGTTTTGGTTGCTTTTAAATCAGGAATTCTTAAGCGAAAAAGAATACTTGATCCATTAGTAACAATTGTCAATAAACACAGGTCAAAAGTAAATTTGTTGTTAGTAAAAACACCAGGTTATTCAGATGACGATTTAAAAGTAAACACTGCGTTGATGGATATAAGTTCACATTTGACCATCACGGAGAATCCTACTACATACCTTGGTGTTATGGAGCATTTTCAATCTCAACACCCAGATCTTTTGTGTGTTTTTAGAAGAAAGCGGGGTTTTTTTAAAAAGTTATGGGAGAAAAGTACCATTTTAAAATCTGAGTTTTCGGCACCGATACCAGTATTAATATTAAGCGCTAAGAAAGATTAGGATGCGCTTTGATAGCTTACCAAAAAGTATTTTCTTTGAGGTACTTTAAAAGGGGGATTAGCTCAGCTGGCTAGAGCGCTTGCCTGGCAGGCAAGAGGTCACCGGTTCGACTCCGGTATTCTCCACTAAGTACGACGGGGCTTCCAAGAAATTGGGAGCTTTTTAATTTTAGTATTATGTTATACATTGCATTCAAATTTGCAGCGATTTTGCTCCCGTCTTATGAGTTTTTAGTCAGTTTTTTACTTAACTCTTCTAAAGAAATACCTTTAGTTTCGGGCATTTTAGTAATTGCCCATATAAGCTGTAATACCATCATCGCTCCAAAGAAATAGTAAATATACCAGACGGCGTTTCTCAACACCCCTTCTGTAGCATCTAAGAAAAAAGGAGTAATTAGTGTTATTATAGCAGCAAACACCCAATGAATACTGACACCCCAAGACTGGCCATAATCGCGAACATTATTAGGGTATATCTCTGAAATAAACACCCAGATTACCGCACCTTGGCCAATTGCGTGAGAAGCTACAAAAGAACATATAAAAACTAAGGTTAAGGTAGAGCCTAAATCCATCTGAAAGCAAAGACCAACCATTACTAGACTTAAAACATAACCTATAGAGCCAATAATGATTAGTTGACGCCTGCCTAGCTTATCAATAAGTCGCACACCAATAATGGTAAATAAGAGATTGATGATACCAATTGCAATAGAATTAAATAGAGATTCCTTTCCTCCTAGACCGGCTTGCTCAAGAATTTCAGGAGCATAATAAAGCACAAAATTAATACCGGAAAGCTGATTGAAAAACGCAATAAAAAAGCCTAACCAAATCATTTTAGAGTATTTTTTCTGGAATAGGCTTTCACTCTTTTCAGAAGTACTTAAATCCAACTTTATTTCTTCAAGGTGCTCTTTAGCCTTTTCTTTCGGATAAATTATTTCTAATACTTTCATGGCGGCTACATCATCTTTTTTCTGCAATGCCAACCATCTTGGGCTATTGGGAATTTTAAGTACCATCATCGTATAGATTAGAGCGGGTATAGCCTCCACTCCGAGCATCCACCTCCAGTCATTGGCTCCATCAAAACCCTTGAGCAACCAATTGGAGACAAAAGCAATCAAAATACCGAATACGAGCCAAAATTGATACAGCCCTCCAAGCTTACCTCTATTCTTTTTCGAAGTTATTTCAGAAATGTATATCGGTGCTGCTACGGAAGATATACCTACACCTACACCACCAATAAATCTAAAGGTTGAAAATGAATAAGGGTCTTGTGCGAATGCGCAGCCTATAGCCGAAATAAAAAATAAAACCCCAATCCAAAAAAGAGTTCTCTTTCGCCCTAATTTTTTAGTAGGAATACCGCCCAAAAGTGCCCCTGCCACAGTCCCCCAAAGTGCCATGCTCATTATAAAGGTTCCATGAAACAAAGGTGATGTGTTCCATAGCTGTTTTATTGGATCATTAGCCCCACTAATAACAACAGTGTCAAAACCAAATAAAAAACCGGCCAGGGCTACAGTAATGGACCAAACTAATATCTTATTCATTATCATGAAATTTAGGTAGCTCTAAATATAGTAAATCAAAACTTTAAGGGCACTCTGTTCTGTGATAACTATCTTTGCAATAGTTTTAAAAATCAATTTGTTGAATATGGAAAATCTCAAAGGTAAAGTTGCTTATATAACAGGTGGTTCAAAAGGTATTGGCTTAGGCGTAGCAAAATGCTTGTTTGAAAAAGGTATGAAGGTAGCGATTAGTGGAAGGGGTACTAAGAGCTTGGAAGAAGCAAAAAATATTCTAGGTTCTCCGGATAATGTACTATGTATTCAGTCCGATGTTTCCAATTTCGAGGATGAAGAAAACGCAGTTTTAAAAATCTTGAAAAAATGGGGGCAATTGGATGTGGTTTTAGCCAATGCAGGTGTGGGTCATTTTGCGCCGGTAGATGAATTAGCAATTGAAGAGTGGAGTCAAATGTTGAACACTAATCTAACGGGCGCTTTTTATACGCTTAAGGCCTCTGTTGCCGCTTTAAAACTCTCCAAGGGTTATTATATGACATTGGCCAGTCTTGCGGGAACCAATTTTTTTGCATCCGGAGCCGGTTATAACGCCTCTAAATTTGGTGTTGTCGGCTTTACGCAGGCCGCCATGTTGGATTTAAGAAAGTATGACATAAAGGTTTCCACGATTATGCCAGGTTCTGTTGCTACTTATTTTAATGACAACGAACCTAGTGAGAAAGATGCCTGGAAGATTCAACCTGAAGATATAGGTAAATTGGTGGTTGATTTGCTTCAAATGAATCCAAGAACACTACCGAGTAAAATTGAGGTAAGGCCATCTAGACCGGATACAAAATAATACTATACCTGTTTCTGTAAAAAAGGAATTTCCGGATTAAAAATCTCTATGATCAATTTATAAAGTAAGTTTTCAAATTCTTGAAGAATGTCTTTGTCTATTGTAGTCTGTTTAGGTCCTCTTACAGATTCTTTTTTGGCAAAAACCAATACACCTTCTTTAAGATTTTTTAAGGAGATTATTCCTGCCTGTAGTGGGTCATTAGGATATAATTTGGAATACATATAGGAGTAGCCTAATAATTGAAACGCTTTGCTGTATTGATATTCTTCAATAACCAAATTCCAATCTATTATTTCAACATTCCGTTTTTCAACTTTTCCTGTTTTGTAATCTATAATTCTTTTTAGACCGTCAAATTCATCTATACGGTCTAGTTTACCCTTGAGCAAAATTGGGGAATCAACCCCGGGAATTTTAAGGTCCAATGTGAGTTTCTTTTCTAATCCTACTAGTTTAATCTTATGATTTTTAAGTTCAAGTATCTCTAAGTCAATAAATTTCTGTATGTATTTAATGATAACATGATAGGACAAATAATTTTTCCCTTTACTAATATCACCATCTAGATAGGTTTTTTTGAAATTGGTCTCAACGATATTTTTTATTCTTGTTTTAGCATCATTTAATTTTGGTTCGGTTAAATACTCGCCGATAAAAGGAGTGTAGATTTCTTCTAAAGTATCATGTACAATGGTTCCGAATGTATTCGCGGCAATTGTTTCTTCTACTGCATCAATATCTTGAATATTTAAAATACTCCTTTTATAAAAATCTATCGGGTTCCTTATATAGTTACTAAGCGAACTTGGGGAAAATCCTTTTTTGCCACAATCAGCTATACTTTTAAGTAAGGCATCGCTCTTTAATATTTCTTCTTTCTCAATAATTATTGGATGCAATACAGGGGTGGCAATTTTTTCGATAATATCATTTCTCTTCTCATCTGTTAACAACTGTGTGATGAGCCTGCTTTTTTCTCCGCCTTCTAGCACGTCCGGTTCAGTGTTATAGATCAAGTATATTTTCTTTGCCCTTTGCAGCAGCCTGTAGAAGTGATACGTATATACAGCATCTTTTTCCTTATAAGTAGGAAGCCCGTGTTCTATTTTTAGATCAAAAGGGATAAAAGAATTGTTCGACTTGCCTGAAGGGAGAATGCCCTCGTTTACCGAGGTTAATATAACAGTTTCAAAATCTAAATTTCTACTTTCTAACATTCCCATGATTTGCAGACCTTCTAGTGGATCACCTTGAAAATCTAAAGTTTCAGATGCTAGTAGTTGTTTAAAAAGGATTTTTAAGGCCTTAGGACTTTTTACATAAACATATGTAGAAAGTAGCGATTTCATCTGATTGAAAAGATTGTGGAATTTATAGAGTTGCTCAAGAACTATTTGGTTCTTCTCCTCGGAAAAAGTTTCTTTTAGCTGTATGGTCAATGTGCCGCAGCGGTCGATAAAGTTTTCAGTATTTGAACGGAAATCATTAAATAGTAAAGAGATTATAGTTGAATCGCTCGCGGCGAATTGGTCTAGTGTTTTTATGTTGATGTATAACCAATTACGGGATTTTATGGTCGATAATAATTTCTTAATATCTATACCAGCCGCCCTAAGCAACAAGCTTGTATATGAATGTGAAATGAAGTTTAAAAAGTCCTTGTAGAACCATCCTTTTTCTGTTTTAAGCTCATGAAGTTCGATAAGACCTTTAAAAAAACTCGCCAATTGAGTACTTTCTAAATGTTGTCCCATTGTAATATTTATAGCTGATATGGTGGACGGAACGGAATTTAGGATAGGGTTTAGAAGATTTTCATCTGCTAATATAACCGCTGTATTCTTTAGGTAATAGGAATCCCTACTATTAATTTCAGATAAAATATTGCCTACATACTTTGCCTGCGATATATTTTTGGCCACGCCGATAACTTCTATCTTTTTTTGTGATAAATAATGAGAGCTTAATCCTTTAGGCGAATGATGCTGATAATAGTTCCAAGATTTAAGATGCTGACGGATAAATAGGCCGGCATCATGCAATCTATCATCTAGAAAACAGGAGTCTATATCCCAGTAGATAGCTGCATTTTGGGTAATCATTCCCTGGAGAATGCTACTTTCCGCAGTATTTAAGGCATTGAAACCAAGAAAAATATGAGTTTTACTTTCGTTCTTTGCATAATGATGCAGATTCTCATATGCCTTTCTGTATACGAGACCCTGATAACCTATTTGCTTATGAAGCAAGTTTGCGCTAAATTTTTCATATAATGGCGCTAAGTGTATCCAGAAATCCAGATAATTTTTCATCATTTCTGTCTTCTCTGAACTTAAGGACCAGTGATTTAGCTCTTGTACGGCAGCAAGGCCGGAGAATAGTTTTTTACCGTCTACGAGATATCTGTCAATTTCATTAAAATCTTGAAGTATTGTTTGGGCCCAGTTTAAGTAAGAGTCAAATGACTCTTTTTCAAAAGTACCCGTTTCCAAGTAAGCTTTATATATCTCAAAGAGTTGTTGAGTATTATTGGCATACGAAATGCCTGCCATGTTTTCAATAAATTCCTCTATGCTATAAATATCCGGTGCTTGAAGTGTTTTGTCAGCTTTTTTTGAAAGTGCTTTTTTAAGAAAAGTACCTGCTCTTTTACTTGGGAGTATAAATATAAGATTGTCAACAGCATTATAAGTGCCCCATACATCATCTATTACATCTTCAATAAAACTTTGCATATTCGTAAAAATAAAAGAGCTCCGCAGAATGCGGAGCTCTTAATTTATTAAAACACTTAGGTTTCCTTGTACTTATTTGACTAAGTTAATTTCTACCCTTCTGTTCTGAGTTCTTCCCGATCTTGTATTGTTAGTAGCAATTGGCTTGTCTTCACCATATCCTACAGCCGATAATCTAAACTCCTCAATACCTTTATCAACTAAGAATTCTTTTACTGAAAGAGCTCTAGACTCAGAAAGACTTTGATTTAATTTAGCACTACCTACACTATCAGTATGACCTTCAACCGTAAATTTAGCAGTTGGATACTCTTTAAGAATAGTGATTATATCTACCATTACCGATGTAGATTCAGCTTTGATAGAAGACTTGCCAGTATCGAACAAGATTGTTCTAGCATAATCATTCAATTGTTTCTGAACTTCTTCAGTAACTTCTGGACATCCTTGGTTTGCTACAGTACCAGCAACATCTGGACATTGATCGTCTTTATCAAGAACACCATCACCGTCAGTATCTGGCCATGGGCATCCTTTGTTTTCAGATGGACCAGCCTCATTAGGACATTCATCATCTTTATCGGCAACACCATCGCCGTCAGCATCAGGACAACCGGCAAGAGCGGCAAGACCAGCTTCGTTAGGACAAGCATCGTCTTTATCGGCAACACCGTCACCGTCAGCATCAGGACATCCATTCATTTCTTTAGAACCAGCTTCGTTAGGACAGCTATCTTTGCTATCTTCAATGCCATCTCCATCAGAATCAGGACAACCGTTGAAGGCTTCTAGACCAGCAACTTCTGGACAAGCATCGTCTTTGTCATAAATTCCATCACCATCAGTATCGGTTCCACCAAATTTGATAGAAAGACCTGCTAAATGTTGAAAGTGCTTAACACCGTAATCTTCGAAAGCGTGCTTATAAGAAGATTGTAAAGTAAGACCAATGTTCTCAGAGAACCAAATGTTCAAACCAAGACCACCGTTTACAGTACCGGCTCCAATTTCATCAACCCAAGTATAACCACCACCAATCTCCACAAAAGGATCGATAACAGTATTCTTTATAAAGTTATATTTTATTGTTCCATCTATAGCATAATGAGACAGATCGTCTACCGCAACATCGCCTAGTTTGCTTATTCTGTTAAGGGAACCTCTAGCTCCTACAGAAAATCCACCACCTACGGCCTTAGACACCCCTATAAAAGAAATAGAAGGAAGAATGTTCCAGTGATCGTTTGCATTAAAGAATTCATTGCCAAAAGAGCTTACATCCCCGGTAGGATATACGTCAATAGCGTTAACCCCAAACTGTACTTGCCAAGGATTATTCTCGTCTTGCGCTTGTATGTTGTTAATACCTACGACAAGTAGGGCAACAACCAATAATTTGCTAAGATGTTTCATGTTCAAAATTTTAAGTTTAAGTGTTTATTAGCTGCAAATGTAAGTTGTTAAATATTATTAACAAAATCAATTTCCTATTTTTTTTAACGCATTTGATAGAATAAATACGGCAGTTAAACGATTTTTAATTCTTTGCCGACTTCAATGAAAGCCCTAATTGCAGTTTCTAAATGTTCTTTTGTATGGGCGGCCGAGAGCTGGACGCGAATTCTGGCCTTGCCCTTTGGAACAACGGGATAAAAGAAACCAATTACATAAATACCTTTGTTGAGTAATTTTGCAGCCATTTTCTGTGCTAGCTTGGCGTCATAGAGCATAACCGGCACTATGGCGGAATTCCCATCTATTATGTCAAAACCTGCATCTATCATTCCTTTTTTAAAATACGAGGTATTATCTTTGAGTTTATCTCTTAGGGAGGTGTCCTTTTCCAATAGCTCAAATACCTTAATTGATGCACCTACAATTGCCGGAGCCAGGGAATTGGAAAAAAGATAAGGCCTAGAGCGTTGCCTCAATATTTCTATGATTTCTTTTTTCCCTGTGGTATAACCGCCCATGGCGCCACCCAGGGCTTTCCCCAAAGTACCTGTTATAATATCTATACGACCCAGCACATTCTTTTCTTCTAAAGTGCCTATGCCCTTGGCTCCAATAAATCCTGTAGCATGGCATTCATCGATCATTACCATGGCATCATATTTTTCAGCTAGGTCACAGATTTTGTCCAAAGGGGCTACCAAGCCGTCCATAGAAAAAACACCATCGGTTACAATTAGCTTAAACCTTGACCCGTCCTGGTTTGCTTGTTTTAGTTGTTTTTCAAGGTCCGCCATATCGCTATTGGCATATCGGTATCGCTTGGCCTTACAGAGTCTGACCCCGTCAATAATGGAGGCATGGTTTAAGGAGTCCGATATGATAGCATCATCCGCTGTGAGCAACGGTTCAAATACCCCACCGTTTGCATCAAAGCATGCGGCATATAATATGGTGTCTTCCGTGCCGTAGAAATCGGCTATCTTTTGTTCAAGCTTTTTATGGATGTCTTGAGTACCACAGATAAAACGAACCGAAGACATTCCAAAGCCATGGGTATCCATAGTGTCCTTAGCAGCCTGTATAACTTCAGGGTGTGATGAAAGCCCCAAGTAATTATTGGCGCAAAAGTTAACTACTTCTTCTCCGGTATCTATCTTGATAACTGCGTTCTGGGGAGTAACTATAATACGCTCCTCCTTAAAAAGCCCATCATCCTTTATGCTCGCCAATTCTTCTTGTAAATGCTGTTTAATTTTTCCGTACATTTTAAGTAAATTCTGTTACAATGTTTTCGTTAATATACACAATGATTTTATTTTCCACCTTATAGCCCATCTTGTTATAGGCATTTGCATACCTGTCTATTTGTTCCTGATACCTTGAGCTCTTGTTTCCTGTTTTGTAGTCAATAATTGTTACGTTTCCGTTATTTATTATTACCCTATCCGGTCTTACAATTGTTCCATCTGCCATTAGGACGTCTTTTTCGTTTAATACGATGCTCCCTTTTTTGAAAAAAAGACTTATTTCTGAATGGGTTATTACAGCTTGAATCTTGAATTTTATCTGGGCCGTTTCTTGTTCGTAGATAATTCCCTTTTGAATAGCTTTTAAAATGGCCATATCCAAATCATCATAAATTTTAATATTCCCAAGAATATGATGTATCACATTTCCTTGATTTATGGCAATATCCTGACCACTTTCCCATAGCATACCAGCTTTAGTTACTATTGTAAAACTAGACCGTTCTTTATGGGTATATATATAAGGTATAATGGAATTAGACTGCAAATGGTTTTTATTATTGGTTTTGCTTGGCATTTGGCCAAAAGTATACTCTAAATTTTCTGGGTTCCATAATGCTATCGAACTTAAAAAATGAATGAATAAGCCCGAGAAGTATTTGGTTTTATAAGAGCCATTTTTTTCCAGGTCTTTATAGCTGATAATATAAAGTGCCTCTACCGCTCTTGTTAAAGCAACATAAAGTAAGTTATAGGCATCCAACATTAATTTATGTTCTTCTTCTCGAAATATAGTGGCTTCACGGTTACCATAGTCTTTTACCTCTTGTTTCTTATCAATCAATAACTCTTCGAAACCCAAGAAGTCATTTTCATTAACGGGAATCCATAATTTTGGCTCTATCTCTTCAAAAATATTGGTATTCGCATAAGGGAAAACAACAACGGGAAACTCAAGACCTTTAGCTCTATGAATGGTCATAACCTGCACGGCGTCCGCATTCTCTGGAGTACTTATGCTAAATGTATCTTCTTTTTTGTCCCAATAGTCCATCAAATATTGTAAATCCGGCCCATACTTTTGTTCAACTTCGAAAACTATATCAACGAATGCACTGATATGGGCGTCTGAGGAAGGTATTAAATCAAATGTTTTTAGTGCGTACTCTATTCCGTCATAGATAGATTCTTGGCCAAACTTCCCAAAATCAAAATTAAACTCCTCTTTCAGAAAAGAATTTAGTGCGTTAAGGTTTTTTTGGATATAGTTATGTCTGTCTTCCTTTTCTTCCGATAAAAAATTAAGTATTTCATAGCTGATCGCATGTTCATCGGGCTGTAACTTAAACCTCATTAGATTCACCAAAAAACATACTTTTCTATTGTTGGACAATAACAATGCATCTGGAGATATAACGGGCACATTGGAGTTCAATAGAAAATTGGAAAGTAGAATGCCATGTTTCTTCTTTCGCACCAGAATACAAATATCCCCATAGTTGTAGCCATTTGATAGGTTGCCGTTTATAACCGCCAAAGTTTTTTCGGCGTAGCCCTCATCGGTTTCTTCTTCTAGGAAGGATAGATTTACATAACCTTCCTTTTTATTATTAGTTTGTTGCTGGTTGCCTTCTTCAAAAAATTGCCGATATGTGGGGTTTTCGAAAAAAGGACTTATACTTTGAAAAAAAAGATTATTAAAGATGATGATTTCTTCTTGGCTACGGTAATTTTTAGGGAGTGAATAAATGTTTCCGGGAACAGAAAAAGGATTACTTTTTTTGGATGCTAAATCTAAAAACTGCTCTGCTTTTCCACCACGCCATCGGTAAATTGCCTGTTTTGCATCACCTACTAAAAAAAGGGAGCCTGTTTTGCCGTTGACATCCATACCCTCTAATGC
>JBARUM010000213.1:0-6284 GCA_049645725.1 Maribacter sp. | reverse complement strand
AAAAACTTCCGTTACCCAGAAATTGCTCAGGAAATGGGTGTACAGGGTAGAGTAAGTGTTATGTTCGTTATCCAAAAGGATGGTAGTATTGGTAACGTAAGAATGCGGGGCCCGGATAAGAATTTGGAAAAAGAAGCAGAGAGAATTATCGGGAAGCTTCCAAAAATGACTCCCGGTAAGCAAAGAGGTAGAGCGGTACGTGTTCCTTTTAGTATTCCTATTACCTTTAAGTTGCAATAGAAAATTTAAGTAATATAGCATAGAAAAAGACCGGACATTGTCCGGTCTTTTTTTATTCTCGTAAAATTGAATTACATAGTTTTTAAGCTCATAAAGAACGTAGCTCTTATTTTTTCTGGATTAATATAACCATTACCATAAGTAGCATCATATTTTTCAGTTAGACTTTTATCTTTCTCGACTTCCTCAAGCGTTCTATTTTGTCTCTTAGCTTTATCGATAGTTGTTCGTATATCTTCCAGCATAGTTACATAAGCCTTTAACTCTTTTTTGTTTGAAGGTCTCCCGTGTCCTGGAATTATTTTAGTATCCTCATCCATGATCAACAAGGCTTTCTTATGCGCCTCAATATAGCCATCTACACTTCCGCCATTTTTTAAATCGATATAAGGGTAGTTGCCAGAAAAATAAGTATCTCCCATATGTACAACATTATTTTTCATGAAGTAGACAATGGCATCACCATCCGTATGGGCATTGTGCACATGAAATGCCATAATGGTCTCTTCCCCATCGTAAAGTGTTACATCATCTGAGAACGTAATTTCTGGAAGAATGGCCTTTCCAAGCTCTGGTTTTTCCGCTAATCTGGTTTTTAAACTTGTTCGGACATTATCATGGGCTACTATCGTGGTCTGCTTAGAGTTGAAATTACCATTACCACCAGTGTGATCCCCGTGCATGTGGGTGTTGAATAAAATTGAAATAGGTTTTTTGGTCAAATTGGAAATAGCACTCTTTATTTTAGGGCTTAACCTATCAAATTGGTCATCTATCATAAAAACGCTTTCTTCTCCAACGTAAATACCAATATTTCCGCCTTGCCCTGTCAGCATATATATGTTGTTGGATAGGGTGTCCACTGTAATAACGACTTCTTTTTCCTGAGCGGATAAATGTGACAGAGACATAAAAAGTAGAGTAATAAACAAATAAGTGTGTTTTGACTTTTTCATAGTGTGTATATGGTTTAAAGAATCAGCTAACTTATTTTCAAATATAGCAGAAATAGAGGCATTTGGTTGCAGAAATATTACTTGGAGGTTATCTTTGTAGACCTATTTTGAGATAATGACGAAGACTGCTGTTGGAACTGCAAAGAATAGTCCGCTAGGACTAATTTTTGCTGATTTTAAGGAAATTACAAAGGCCCGATTGGCTATTAGTGTGGTTTTCTCCTCGGTTGCTGGTTACTTCCTCGGTGCATATGAATTAGAACTATCGTCTATACTGTTATTATCTTTTGGGGGCTATTGCATGGTCGGTGCGAGTAATGCCTATAACCAGATAATTGAAAAAGACTTGGATGCGTTAATGCAACGCACTAAGAATAGGCCTATACCGGCCGGTAGAATGTCTGTTAATACGGCAATGATCATCGCGGTTGTACTTACTGTTATAGGTATAGTTTCGCTGTATTTTTTGAACCCTAAAACAGCCATGTTCGGCGCTATATCAATCTTTTTATACACTAGTGTTTACACTCCGTTAAAAACAAAAACCCCACTAGCTGTATTTGTTGGAGCGTTTCCGGGTGCTATTCCTTTTATGTTGGGTTGGGTTGCCGCTACAAATGATTTTGGTATTGAGCCTGGTACTTTGTTTATGATTCAATTTTTTTGGCAGTTTCCGCATTTTTGGGCCTTAGGTTGGATGTTGGACGATGATTATAAAAAAGGAGGATTTAAGATGTTGCCTACTGGCAAGAAGGATACTGGGACAGCACTTCAAATTATAATGTACACGATTTGGATGATTGTTATATCCATTATTCCGGTATTTGGAGTTACCGGAAGATTACAATTATCCCTCGTATCGGCGGTATTGGTTTTCTTAATGGGTGCTGTTATGCTATTTTTTGCGCTTAGGCTTTACTCTAAAAGGGATAATGTGTCCGCCAAGAGATTAATGCTTAGCAGTGTGAGTTATATTACGCTTATGCAGATAATATATGTTATAGATAAATTTGTAAGATAGAATGGATTTAACACAAGGTTCAGCAAAAGAAAAAAATGATAGGGCAAAAAAAATGATGCTCTGGTTTGGTATTGTCAGCCTCATTATGGGTTTTGCAGGATGGACAAGTGCCTACATAGTTAGTAGTTCTAGGGAGGACTGGGCAAGTGATATTCAACTTCCTCAGGCTTTCTTCATTAGTACAGCAATTATCATAATTAGCAGTTTAACCTATATTCTGGCTAAAAATTCAGTACTGAAAGGAAATAAAGGAGCAGGAACTTCTTGGCTTTTGGCTACTTTGGCGCTGGGAATAGTTTTTATTTTCTTCCAATTTAGTGGATTTTCCGAGATGGTAGCCCAAGGTTATTACTTTACGGGGCCAACAAGTAGCATTAAATTGTCCTATGTGTTTTTAATAGCAATGGTACATATTGTGCACGTAGTGGCAGGAATTATTTCACTTTTGGTAGTGCTCTATAATCAATATAAGGGGAAATATTCGGCTAATGAATACCTTGGATTGTCATTAGGTGCCACTTTTTGGCACTTTTTAGACCTTTTATGGGTTTATTTAATAGTGTTCATGATATTTGTGAAATAAAATAGTAAACAAAAATAGTTTTGACGCTAATTCAGCTTTTATATAGTTGAAAAAAATGTAAATTTGCTAAAGTTTTATTAAAACGATAATTAATATATGGATTCTACGGTAACAGCGGGAACAGAAGAAAATGTTTGGGGCGGTGGCAATAGACCTCTAGGGGCTAGCTACGGTAAATTAATGATGTGGTTTTTCCTAGTTTCGGATGCCTTGACCTTCTCTGGTTTTTTGGCTG
Organism: Maribacter sp.; assembly: GCA_049645725.1. Lineage (GTDB taxonomy): Bacteria > Bacteroidota > Bacteroidia > Flavobacteriales > Flavobacteriaceae > Maribacter. The sequence continues at coordinate 3,249 of JBARUM010000213.1, read as the reverse complement.
CATACGGTTTTTCTAGGTTCAAGTTTATAGAGACCTGGCCAATTGCAGATGAGGTTTTTACACATGTTCCTTTTTTTCACGGGAACTACCCTATGATTTACGTGGCTTTCATGACCTTTATTTTAATCATGTCCTCTGTAACTATGGTCTTAGCTGTAGATGCCGGGCATAGATTGAAGAAAAATGCTGTCATCTGGTATATGTTCGCTACCGTAATCGGAGGTGCCATCTTCGTTGGGTCTCAGGCATGGGAATGGGCTACATTCATTAAGGGTGATTATGGTGCGGTTGAGACTAGAGGTGGTAGAATACTACAGTTTGTGAATGCAGATACTGGGGAGCGCGCCGCACTGGCTGATTTTGCAAAAACGATTCCTGATGAACGTGTTGAGCATGAGAAAAGAAATGGTGTTTGGTATTACGAGGAAAAATCCTTGCCAACTTTTTCTTTGAACGAGGTTATGACCGGTTTTAAAGCCAACTCCAATATCCTAATTCGTACCGAGACTATTAATGAAGAGGGAGAAAAAACCTTACTTACCAGAGATGAGTCCTTATCCAAATTAAACGATGCTACTCAGGTGGTGGAAGGTGCTAACCTTATTCATAACGAATACGGAAGTCGTCTTTTCGCGGATTTCTTTTTCTTTATTACAGGTTTCCATGGTTTTCACGTTTTCTCAGGTGTACTCATCAACCTAATTATTTTCTTCAATGTAGTTATTGGCACTTACGAGCGTAGGGGACACTATGAGATGGTAGAGAAAGTTGGTCTATACTGGCACTTTGTGGATTTGGTATGGGTATTTGTATTTACTTTTTTCTATTTGGTATAAATTTTAAAACATTAATTCCGGCACATACTGGAGTCTATAGGAATATATATGGCACACGAGCATAAATTAGAGATTTTTAGAGGTTTATGGAAATTCAAGTCCAATACTCAAAAGATTTGGGGCGTTCTTGCTTTTCTTACTTTGGTAACCGCGGTAGAGGTGGTTTTGGGTATCTTAAAACCAGAATCACTAACAGGGACTTCATTTCTGGGCATGAAGTTGTTAAATTGGATATTCATCATCCTTACTTTGGTAAAAGCCTACTACATTGCTTGGGATTTCATGCACTTGAGGGATGAAAAAAGTTCCTTGAGAAGGGCAATCGTATGGACACCAATATTCCTAGTCATTTATTTGGTATTCATTCTTTTGGTAGAAGCCGATTATATTTATAATATCTACAAAGACGGCTTTGTAAGTTGGAACTTCTAAGATAGAATTAACAGAATTGAAAGACGGTTTAAGGACCGTCTTTTTTATTTTTGTAATGAATGGTTTTAAACCAATTATCGGTAATGGTTTTATCGGTGTCGAGAAAACTACCATCTTTTATTTTTGCTGATAGATGAAGAAAACTTTTATACTTGTCGTATTATTTATCCTCCCCATAGTTGCGTACCTCTTCTTTGCTTCAGGCGTTAATAATTTTGGTAGACTTCCCATACTCACAGAAGATGTTTCAGAAGTTAGTTTTGCGGAAAATAATATAAGATTTGAGGATAATATTACCATACTAGGATTTTTAGGAAATCAAGTGGAATTAAAGAAAGGAAATGCCTTTAATTTGAATCAAAAGATATACAAACGATTCTACGAGTTTAAAGATTTTCAGTTTATCATGATGGTGCCTAATGGAACCCAAAGCAAGGTTGTCGATTTAAAAAAGGAGCTTTCAACTTTAGCAAGTGTTGAAAAATGGAAATTCGTTTTTGCAGAACCTAATGACATCAAACAATTATTCGGAAACCTTAAAACTGATTTGGAGCTGGACGAAAATTTAAGTACGCCTTATGTTTTTATAATTGATAAGGATAGAAACCTTAGGGGACGAACTAAGGATGAGGATGAAGGTACTAAATTTGGGTTCAACACCAATTCAGTTGCGGATTTAAATAATAAGATGGAAGATGACGTGAAGATAATTTTAGCTGAATACAGATTGGCCTTAAAGAAAAATAACGCGAACCGTCCCAAACAATGAACAAAAAATATACATACATTTGGGTGTCCTTTATAATTCTCATTTTTGGGATTATCGTTATTCCAAGAATAGTTAATCGGATAAAATCTGGAACGGTTACGGAGATCGATAGAATGAACACTACGCCCTCTGCAAAAAGGTTAAGTTATATTACCTTAAATGGTGAAAAAAGGAAAGTACCATCATTTCAATTTATAAATCAGGATAGTTTATTAGTATCGGATAAGGATTATTTGGGCAAAGTATATCTTGTGGAATTTTTCTTTACTAGTTGTCCCAGTATCTGTCCTATTATGACCGAAAATTTGGTGGAGCTTCAAAATTATTTTAGCTATAATGATAATTTTGGTGTTGCCTCGTTTAGTATAACTCCGCAATATGATACTCCTGCAGTTTTAAAAGCTTACGCTAAGAAATATGGAATAACCGATACGGATTGGCATTTAATGACTGGGGACAGGGATGCCATTTATGATTTGGCCAATAGCGGATTTAATATTTATGCCGCTGAAATGCCTGATGTTCCCGGGGGATTTGAACATTCGGGATTATTTGCCCTAGTGGATAAGCAAGGATTTATTCGGTCCAGATTGGATAAGTCGGGCAATCCGTTAATTTATTATCGGGGGGCAATCTCGGAAGAGACTGGTGAGAATAGTCAAGGCGAGACAGAAGAAATAAGCCTTTTAAAAGAGGACATTAAAAAATTATTACTTGAATAATATGGAAACTACAGTTTCTAAAGAGAAGAAGTTTAATAGAATTATAGGAATTGTATCTTTTGTTATACCCATAGTAGTTGCATTGTTATTTTTGGTCAAGATTCCAGATGTGGAACCACTTTCATTTCTACCCCCAATTTATGCTACAATAAACGGTGTAACAGCCATCCTTTTATTGGTTGCAGTGTGGGCCATTAAGAATGGAAATCAAGGATTACATCAAAATTTGATGACTACCAATATTTCTCTTTCGTTGTTATTTTTGTTGATGTATATAGCTTATCATATGACTTCCGATTCAACCGCCTATGGGGGTCAGGGTTGGTTAAAGTATGCATACTTTTTTATCTTGATCACCCATATTATTTTATCAGTAGCATTAATTCCCTTAGTGCTCAGAACATACGCCAAAGCTTATTTAAAAGATTTTGAGGGTCATAAAGCCCTTGCCAAGTATACCTTTCCAGTATGGCTTTATGTTGCTGTCACC
>JBARUM010000212.1:0-3943 GCA_049645725.1 Maribacter sp. | reverse complement strand
AAGCGACTCCTTCATAAAGTTGGGCTGGGTGCCGATATGGAATCTCTGCTAGATACTGCGAAAATTCCGGATTATTTTCGATGGCATCGTAAGCGGCATTCAGCGTTTTTTCCTTGGTTACCGCAAGTGCTTTTGATGGATGTAAATCGTCTGAATCTCGAATAAACTTGGTAGCAAAAATAAAAGATTCATCTACCACCTTTCCATTGATTTCGGAGTTGAAGAAATTACCAAAGCGCACAAATGCAATCATGCCAAAAGGTACCACCATACGGTCTAGTATCCATAATAATTTGAACTCAGGGAACTTCCTTGTATAAACATATATACCAATTATAACTCCAATAATAGCACCATGACTGGCGAGTCCTGTAAATCCCGTAAACTCATAACCATCAATTAACCCAAAAAACAAGCTTCCGGTACTACTTTCACGAATGGGTAGTAAAATTTCCAGTAAGTGTTTTTTATAATAGGGCCAGTCGTAGAAAAAAACATGTCCTAATCTAGCCCCAAGCATGGTGCCTAAAACCGTGTGTATAAATAAAGAATCTAGCTGTTCTACAGATTTTTTCTCGTGGATAAAAATCTTTTTCATAATATACCATCCCAAGGCAAAAGCTATAATCCAAGATAGGTTATAGTACTTAATCTGCACGAATCCTATATTGAACAAAGTTTCGTTTGGATTCCAAATGATACTTAAGAAATGCATATATTTTGTTTTGAAGGGCTAAGATAAGAAATAGGTAGTTCTTAAGTTTATGAGTTTAGAAGTTTATACTTTTTACTCGATAATCGAGATTTAAAAGCTCCAAAGCTTGCGTGGGAATGAAACCTAAACTTTCTTCTAATGTACGATGAGCCTGCCGCAAAGTAGTTTGCATTGCTGGATATGCTCTATTGACTGCTAAGTATCTTTCTACCATTTTATCGAAAGCTATGATATAGAAATTTTATTGAGATTATTGCGGAGTTGTTGATGAAGGAATCATCAAAAATTTTAAGGAACGGGATCATAACCCTTCCCACCCCAGGGGTTACAGCTAAAAATTCTTTTGGTAGCTAGCCAGCCTCCTATGAAAAGACCATGTTTTTTCAATGCTTCTAAAGTATATTGTGAACAGGTAGGTGAGTAGCGACAGGTTGCCGGAGTATATGGGGAGATGACTAATTGGTAAAAACGAACCAATAAAATAAAAGGGGCTATGAGAACTTTTTTCATTTACGCCTAAGTTATTTTAGTTTCTCATTTAAATTGAAGGTGAAGTCTCGTCTTATATTGTCCGGACATGTTTAGAGGACTATTTCTCAGTTTATACTAAAAGTAGTACCTTCTTTATTGTCCTTTAATTGAATGCCTAGTTCCAATAATTTATCACGTATTTTATCAGAGGTAGCAAAATCCTTGTTCTCTCTGGCTTCTTTGCGCATTTGTATCAGCAATTCTACCACTCCGCCCAGTTTTTCTGTATCGGCATCCGAGCTGTTTTTGTCTTCCAATCCCAAAACTTCAAATACAAAATTGTGAATAGTTTCCTTTAGTAAGTCTTTATCGGATACTGTAATTGTCTCTTTTTTTTCCTTTATAAGATTAATATGTTTTACCGCATCAAAAAGGTTTGCAATGAGTATAGGGGTATTAAAATCATCGTTCATGGCATTATAACAGGCCTGTTTCCATGTTTCCACATCAAAATTTGAGCTTTTCCCTATAGACAACCCATCTATCGCACTAATTGCCTCCATAAGTTTGTTAAAACCTTTTTCAGAAGCTAAGAGCGCATCATTGCTAATGTCCAGAATACTGGTATAATGGGCTTGCATCATAAAAAACCGAACCATGGACGGAGAAAAGGGCTTACTTAAAATAGCATTATCACCAGAAAATATTTCTCTAGGAAGAATACTGTTTCCTGTAGACTTGGCCATCTTCTTTCCGTTTAGAGTCAGCATGTTGGCATGAAGCCAATAGTTGACGGGTGATTTTCCATTACTTGCTTCCGCTTGTGCAATTTCGCACTCGTGGTGAGGAAATTTTAAATCCATTCCACCACCGTGTATATCAAAAGATTCGCCCAGGTATTTGGTGCTCATCGCCGTGCATTCCAAGTGCCAGCCAGGAAAACCATCTCCCCAAGGAGAAGGCCAACGCATAATATGCTGTGGTTCTGCCCTTTTCCAGAGCGCAAAATCTTGCGGACTTTTTTTCTCATCTTGGGCAGCAAGTTCTCGGGTATTGGCAATCATATCTTCCAACTTTCTTCCGCTTAGCTTGCCATAGTCGTTAGTTTTATTGAATTTAACCACATCAAACTAAACGGAACCATTTATTTCATAGGCATATCCTTTTGCTATGATATCCTTAATAATTTCAATTTGTTCAATGATATGTCCCGTTGCCGTCGGCTCTATACTAGGGGGTAAGAAGTTAAATTTCTCTAGAATATTATGAAAATCAACTGTATAGCGCTGAACAACTTCCATTGGCTCTAATTGTTCCAGCCTGGCTTTTTTAGCTATTTTATCCTCACCATCCTCGGCATCATCTACCAAATGTCCAGCATCAGTAATATTTCGTACATACCTTACTTTATACCCAAGGTGGCGGAAATACCTGAAAATCATATCAAAGGACATGAAGGTGCGGCAATTACCTAAATGTACATTGCTGTAAACAGTCGGTCCACAAACATACATTCCAATATAGCCCTCGTTTATTGGAGTAAGTACTTCCTTTTTGCCAGTAAGTGAATTATGTACTTTGATGATTTGCTTTTCGTACAAGTGCATGGAAATGAAAAGAATTAAAAATTGGTATCCAAATTAAGGTAATCCAAAAATTCGCGACGAACTGCTTCTTCTTTAAATTTCCCTCCGTATTCGGCGGTTACGGTGCTACTATCAATATCACGTATACCTCTTGAATTAACACATAAATGTTTGGCATCTATAACACATGCAACGTCTTCCGTATTCAATACTTTCTGGAGCTCCCTAACTATTTGAATGTTAAGCCTTTCTTGAACCTGAGGTCTCTTTGCAAAATAATCTACAATACGATTCATTTTAGAAAGACCTACTACGGTGCCGTTAGAAATATAAGCTACGTGAGCTTTGCCTACGATAGGTAGTAAATGATGTTCGCAAGTTGAATACAAGGTTATATTCTTTTCGACCAACATTTCTCCATACTTGTATTTGTTACTGAATGTGGAAGATTTCGGCTTTTTGTCAGGATGAAGTCCGCCAAATATTTCGTTTACAAACATTTTTGCTACCCTGTTAGGGGTTCCTTTTAAACTATCATCCTCTAAATCCAGACCAAGCGTCAGCATTATTTCGCGAACACTAATTCTAATTCTTTCTATCTTCTCTTCATCGCCCAAAACAAATGCGTCCTTGCGCAATGGAGTCTCTTCCGATGCGGAAATATGGTCGTTTCCTAACTCTTCAAAACGGTCTTCCAATGTACTCTCGATTTTCATCTAAATAAGACTTTTACAGGCTTCAAAGATATACATTATATGCCACTTTATACCCTTATAACGGCATTACACAACATAAATTAGTGTTAAGTGGATAGCTGGGGTATTTTTAAGTTTCCAAATCTATAACTAAGTATGACACGGTTTTACGTCGTCTTTATTTTTAATCTTTTCATAGGGATTTCATTTGCATTAGGTCAGGTTTCGCCAGATTGTGTGAACGCCGTACCTATTTGCAATAATACCCCGGTAAATGGTGGTACTAACGGATTCGGTATTGATGACTTTAATGGATCATCTGTTTCTGGGTGTATTGCGCAGGCAACGGGTACCATAGAATCAAATTCTGGATGGTACCGTTTTAGAACCGGTGAAAGTGGCCAGCTTGGATTCAATATAGGTTTTGATGTGTCTGAGGATTGGGATTTTGCATTGTACAGAACAAACGATTGTAA
>JBARUM010000211.1:0-7917 GCA_049645725.1 Maribacter sp. | reverse complement strand
CGGTGAGGGCGTAAACTTGGAATTATTACCTAAAACACTTTATAAAGATGCAGCACAAGATGTCGTCAAGGTTACTTTTGATGCCGGTACGGGTGATGCTCCTGATGATTATTATATTCTTTATTTTCAAGAGGATAACCATCATTTAAGCGCAATCCGATACATCGTTTCTTATCCTGCATATTTTAAGGACGGAGGACATTTACCTGAAAAGTTTATGGAAGTGATCGGAGAAAATTTAGTGGAAGGCATCTTATTCCCGACCAACTATAAAACTCATTGGTTGACAGATGACGAGAAGCCAGGTGAGTATATTACCAAAATTGATGTTTCCGATGTGCATTTTGAGAAGCAGCTATCGGAAGATTTCTTTGCTGTTCCTGAAGGAGCAAGGATTGTAGAGTAATTAGTAAACTCCACCCAAGTATAAAGTCCAAGTTAGAATTTGGGTTATATAATTACTCTATTCCAAGAAATTTATACTTTAGGTGCTTTGTGCAATACTGCGGCTGCGGCACCAATTATTCCGGCCTGGTTTCTTAGCTCAGCAGGAAAAACAGGAGTGTCAAGCGTAATATGGTCCTTAAACTCATCAAAATCTTTGGAAGTTCCACCACCCAGAATAATTAAATCAGGAGCTATGATCAAGTCTACGTACTTCAAGAATTTATTAAAGCGCTTGCCCCATTTAGCATAAGTGAGTTCCTCACGTTCCTTAGCGGAGGCCGCGGCCCATAGCTCAATTTTTTTATATTTTTTATAAGGTATTTGTCCCAGTTCAAAATTAGGGATCAACCTCCCGTCCAGAAACGCTCCACTTCCTAAACCCGTACCTATGGTAATCATTACGACCAGACCTTTTTGACCTTTTCCTATACCATAGGTCATAGTGGCATAACCTGCTGCATCCGCATCGTTTATTACGGTAAAATCAAGTCCGGTCTTGGATTCAAAAAGTTTTTCAACGTTGGTGTTGAGCCAACTCTTATCAAGGTTGCCCGGAGATTTGCAGATTCCTTTTTTAATGACCGTGGGGAATCCACAACCTACCTTACCCGTATACTTAAAATGCTGTACAATTTGATTCACAACATCGGCCATAGCTTCTGGGGTTCTTCCTTCAGGTGTTTTTATGCGATAGCGTTCCGTCAACATTTCACCCGTTTCAACATCAACTAAAGCTCCTTTAATTCCAGAACCACCAATATCAATACCAAGAACTTCCATGAGTAATTTTTAAGATAGGCGCAAAGTAACGAAAAAGAATTGGCTCAGTGAACTCCAATTAGGTTTACTCATGAACAGAAGGTTTATTCTTTTAAAGTAAATAAAAAAGGTACTTATCGTCCCTTTAAACGGTATAAGAAATATTCAAATTTTAAATACTACTATTCTATAACCTTCACTGCAGTTATGGAATTCACCGTAATTTATTCTTCTTGATCGTCGATTTCGGTTTCGCCTATAAACGTGATTTGAAATAACTTTCCTTTGAATTTATCCTGTGTTAAATCAAATGTGGCTTTTGCTTCTTCAGAGATATGGTGAAAGTCTATGGAGTATCCATCCGTATCTGTAAAACTAAAAATACCATCTTCGTAGCCATTAAAAGTACCGGCCATATTTTCGGTTTTTAAGGAACCATAGTTGAAACGGCAGAAACGAGTAAGAAAAGAGAAATAAAAACTGTTTTCACAAGGTTTTTAGATAAGTTTAATTTTTCGATTTTGAACCAAAATCATGTTTTTGATTTTCAATGCAAATGAAATCAATAAATGAATACAAAGCCCTTTTGCTGTTATTTTTTCATTGATTTTATAGCCTCTTAAATTATTGGATAACAGTATTCTATATCAACTTTTTAAGGTTAAAATATTTTAGAATAAAAACAATTTTCAGTTAAAATTGGTAGTACCTTTGATTATAGTTTTAAAATCAACATTAGTAAATTATATGATGCAAAAATATAGAGTAGTGCTATTGCTTTTCTTAATTGGAACACTAGTCTCTTTCGCACAAAAAGAATTGCCAAATATTAAAATCACGAATCAAATCGCTGCCTATAAAAATGATATCCGTGGACCGTATAAGGATATTCGCTGGTTTTGCACTGATGGTAGTGTTAGAGCTCCAAAAGATCCTTGCCCCGACATTATCGGCCCAGGAGTACAACATGCACGTTATAAGGATGAAGTAGTTTCCTTGGGCAACGAACACCACATTTATCTAGGGCAGATTTTGGCGTATACTACCAAGGATGAGTTTTGGGACGCAAATAAAAATCAATCGCGCTTAAAGCAATACCAACTTGATAAATACTTACGTACGGTAGATAACGGCTGGGTAAACCAAAAAGGACAATTTTATAGGGGTTCTATTCAAGTAGAGGACGAGGAAGCTTGGGGAATCGATTTCTATAAGTGGCTTTTGGCAAAAGATGAAGTCCTGCAACAAAAATACTTTTTGCTACGGCAGTCTCTTAAAGATGTACCACATAGCGGAGATGACAACGTATCGCAGTTAATGAGGAGTCAATCTAAAGTAATTTCGGATATGTACCTTCCTTTTATGGATTTACGGGTAAAGATTCACAGCTTGCCGGAAAAAGTAGATATCCAAAAAGTAATCGATTTCAAGCAAAAGAACAATAGCACGCTTACCGCGGATTTGAACAAAAAACTAGATGACCTAGTGGCTACAATGAGCAACTTTTTTGCTCCCGTCGATGCAATGAAGATGATTGAAAAAGCTAAACTTTTGAAAGGTACCGTGTTAGGGGATAAGATTGCTGCATACGCTAATAGTATTAGCGTTAATACACCAACAAATACTTTAATTTCACAAACGGCTGAATTGCTTTTAGTTATACGACAGGGTATTCTGGAAGAGAAACGACCTATGGGGCGTTTACAATTATTGGATGTTACCTTAAAATTAGAGGAGATTTTATTCCAAAATGCTCAAAAATGGGAGCCGAGTACCGTAAGTGAACAACTAGAAAAAATTTGTGCTTTAGGAACCGCTGCAACGGGAGCAGGTTATATTGAGCTTTGGGAATGGAATGAGATTATTGGCAACCTTAGTCAGTTTGAAAAGGAGAAGTTGTCATTATCGGAACTCACGACGGTTTTAGAAACAGCTAGAGGAACTGTGGAGTGGAGTGCGGCCATGGTAAAAGCTAATTATCAGGACATTGTGGATAAATATACCGGATTTGAGCCTAAGGCATATGGTTTTATCGATGATAGAATTAGAGGCTCTATTGCCTTGCATTTAGGAAAAAGCGTCGGGGAACTAGGTGATTTTATCGCTAAAGAATCAGCTTTAACGAACAAGGTGATGGACATTCCCAACCAGAGTACCTTTCGTGGCCTAAATCCTGGGTATGCCTTTGGAGAATTGGTGGTTATTGGCGGCTCATCCGAAGATATTGAAGTGTCCTCCGATAAAATCTATATTTTTCAACGTTCTCCATCAGATTTAAAGCCAGTAGCAGGTATTGCCACAGTCGCTGAAGGCAATATGGTTTCCCATGTACAACTTTTAGCACGTAATCTTGGGATTCCAAACGCTGCACTTTCAGATGAAAATTTACAGAGCTTAAAGAAATATGATGGTCAAAGGGTGTTTTACGCGGTGTCCAATAAAGGTAATGTAATCCTAAAACCTGAGGCTCAAATGACCCCTCAAGAGCGCGAACTTTTTGCTAAAAAAGAACGGAACACTGATAAGATAGAAGTGCCCATCGCCAAAATAAGATTGGATAATACGAGTGTGCTTAATATGCGCGATGTAGATGCTAGCGATTCCGGGGAACTATGCGGCCCCAAAGCTGCTAATTTGGGCCAATTGAAAAAGATGTTTCCAGAGCAAGTGGTAGAGGGCTTGGTAATTCCGTTTGGGATTTTCAGGGACCACATGAACCAATCAATGCCAGAACAGGGAAAATCTTACTGGAACTATTTAAACGAGATGTTCGAAGAAGCGGAAAAGATGCGCAGCAACGGTGTTTCTGAGCCAGAGGTAGAGAACTATCAGTTACGACAGCTGGAAACACTACGGGGTGCCATTAAAAAGATGCCGCTCAAAACTGAATTTTTAACAGAAATAGAGAATAAGTTCAAATCTATTTTGGGTAAGCCCCTAGGAGAGATTCCTGTATTCTTGCGTAGCGACACCAACATGGAGGATTTAAAGGACTTTACAGGAGCTGGTCTTAACCTTACTTTATTCAATGTTTTGGATAAGGACAAAATACTGAACGGTGTAAAGGAAGTGTGGGCATCCCCTTATACGGAACGCAGCTTTAAATGGCGCCAACAATATTTATTGAACCCTGAGAACGTATTTCCATCTATTTTGGTTATCCCAAGCGTAGATGTGGATTATTCTGGTGTATTGATTACCAAGGGCATTAATTCCGGTAATGAAAAAGATTTAACCGTTGCCTTTAGCCGCGGGGCTGGTGGTGCCGTAGATGGGCAATCCGCAGAGACCTATACCATTTATAATAAAACTGGCCACCGTTTACTGGCCCCGGCAAGAGACCCTTATTACAATAGTTTACCTGCTAAAGGTGGCACAGATAAAAAATCGGCCTCGTTTCAAAAATCGGTATTGAACACGAAAAACATTGATGAGATCCGCACTTTGGCCAACACTATTCGTAAAACGCTTCCAAAAGTTACAAATGCTGACTATGAAGGTGCCTACGATGTAGAACTTGGTTTCCAGAATGATAAATTATGGTTATTTCAAATACGCCCTTTTGTTGAGAATAAAAAGGCGGTAAGTTCTGGATATCTGGAATCTATTACCCCGAAAATAGATACTAAAAAAGAAATTTTACTTTCAACGGAATTATGATGAAAAAATATACATTGTTATTTGCTATTCTAATAGTTGGTTCGGCATTCACCACTTATACCTATTATCCTATAGATGGGTATGAGCTCACTGGGATTAAACGGTTAAAACGTTTGGAGCTTATAAAAAGAGGCGAAATTAAGGATGCTTCTACCTTGCCAGCGGGTGCCATGAAATCTTGGAGCGAAATTGAGTTAAATCTTTTGGACAGAAAGGCAGATAGTGCTACAGGATTAATGACCGTAGATGAAGAATTTCAAAAGCAAATCAATGGACTTTTCCGTGGTTTGGACAGAAGTTACTCCTTAACGGTTTTGGATATTTCGGATGTAAACAATATCCGGTATGCGGAACGTAACGAGACTGCGGGATACCAACCGGGTAGTGTGGGCAAATTAGCGGTATTGGTCGGGTTGTTTACGCAACTGGAAAAAATTTATCCGGATTCGTGGGAAAAGCGTACGGAGCTGTTAAAAAACAAATCGGTGAAAGCAGGGGTCTGGGGACTTACGGACGAGCATACTATTCCTATTTACAATATTGAAAAGAACACCTTGTTAAAACGACAAGTTATTGCCAGTGATGTATTTTCCTTGTACGAGTGGGCTGATCACATGCTATCTGTAAGTAATAACGGGGCTGCAAGTATTGTATGGCGAGAAGTGTTGTTGATGGCCGCTTTTGGTGCGGAATATATGGAGCTAACACAAGAACAGATCGATGCTTATTTTAAGGAAACCCCAAGAAAAGAACTGACCGATTTAGGAAATGATGTGGTGAACCTACCGTTACGGGACTTAGGCATCACGGCAGATGAATGGCGTTTAGGAAGCTTTTTCACCAGAGGTGCCAATACCTATGTTGGTGATAAAGGTGGTAGCATAGGTTCACCGCAAGGGATGATGAAGTTTTTAATACAGTTGGAACAGGGCAAGGTAGTAGACGAGCAATCTAGCCTAGAAATGAAACGTCTAATGTACATGACGGATCGCAGAATACGTTATGCACAGGCACCAGCCTTAAAAGAAGCCGCAGTTTATTTTAAGTCCGGGTCTCTGTATAAGTGTGACCGGAGCAAAGGTGAGGCCTGCGGAAAATATATGGGCAATGTGACCAATTTCATGAATTCCGTTGCTATTGTAGAACACCCGGATAACTGTAAATATATGGTAGTCTTAATGACCAATGTACTGCGTAAAAATTCCGCTAGTGACCATATGTATTTGGCAGGGAATATAGATAAGATTATTAGGAAGGGGAGTTGAATTTATTGGATACAACGTTAACAAAACAATAAATCCTTACTCAGCTTTTAGAATAGAGAATCGTATAATTTGAATGGGGTAAAGTCATATTCCAAATTCCACCTGCTGCTATTTAAGACATACTCGTTTTACTCGACACCTCCTTATAATATTAGGGAAAGGAGTTAAAAAGATGCAACTCTTTAAGTAAAACTAAAAAACCGCACAATAAACGCTAGTGAGAAATTTTTGCAAAGAACTACGAAAGAATTTATCTTCCGTTGGGGCATTTTTCTAGATGCAGTTAGAGTGTCTAAAATTGAAGTTATAAAATTAAATTATGGAAAAGAATTTACTATTCGCCGTTTTAGTATTGTTTTGTTATTCAGTTTTTGGACAAACTACAAATCAAAAATATGTTGACGACGTAAAGTCAATTGATGCTATTATGGATGCATATTACGATGTTGTTTCGGGTTCTAGCGATGACCCTTGGGAATTTGAGAGGGACAAGTATATTCATTCTGAAAATGCTGTTATAACTAGGTTGGACAAAAATGGCAATGCGCAATCTCATGCCTTAGAAGCGGAATACATTCCGATAGGACTATCACCTAAAGAAGATTTCTATGAAAAGGAACTAAAAAGAGGCGTTAACCAATTTGGAAATATGGCACAGGTATGGAGTGCCTTTGAAATTAGGACCGATCCTGAAATTGAATCAAATATCAGGGGGCTGAATAATATACAACTTCATTACGAAAAAGGTAGATGGTGGATAGACAGTTGGACTTGCGAAATGGAATCTGAAACAAACTCCCTTCTGACCGAATTTTTGAATAAGGAATAAAAGCGGTTGCTAATATTCCATATGAAATTATAGCATCTCGCGGTAATGTTCCAATTCATATATTGAAGGATGTGCTTCATGATAACCAACCAGTAGCCAAAGATAAAACCCTCAAGAAGAATTAGAACCATTTGAGTTTGTGATAGAAAAGTACCGACTATGGCTAATAGAATTTAGAATGTTAATAAACAGTTAATCTCAAACTCTATGTCAAAAAGAGTATAGCATTTAGTTTCCTTTTTTGTAGTTTTAAATTTGACTTTCGGTCGATAGAACTACATCAATTAATCACCTAAAACTAACCTCAAAATGAAAATTGCTTTCAAGTTTACTTTACTTTTTTTATTCGCCTTCTTTTCCTTTTGTACCATAAGTGCACAAGAGGAATCTAAAAATCCGTTAAACGGATTAGAATTTAGAAATATTGGTCCGGCGATGACCTCAGGCAGAATAGCCGACATTGCCATTCATCCTGAAAATGAAAGCGTCTGGTATGTGGCCGTTGGTTCAGGTGGTGTCTGGAAAACCATGAATTCTGGAACTACTTGGAAGTCGTTATTCGACAAAGAAAATGTATATTCTATTGGTTGTGTTACCATTGACGCTAATAATCCACATACTATATGGGTAGGTACGGGTGAAAATGTTGGAGGACGGCACGCGGGTTTTGGTGATGGTATATATGTGAGTCATGACGATGGCAAGACTTGGAAGAATATGGGATTGGAAAATTCTGAACATTTGTCAAAAATTATTGTACACCCAACCAATTCAGATATTGTATGGGTAGCTTCTCAAGGGCCACTCTGGAGTAAAGGAGGAGATCGCGGCGTTTATAAAACCATAGATGGTGGAAAAACTTGGAATCGTACGCTAGGCGATGCAGCTTGGGTGGGCGCAACGGACATGCTTATTGATCCTACCAACCCAGATGTACTCTATGCAGCCACATGGCAA
>JBARUM010000210.1:0-3572 GCA_049645725.1 Maribacter sp. | reverse complement strand
TATTTGATTGCTTCTTATTTGGGATTAACCCCTGTGGGGCTTTCTAAATTACGCAAAAGGTTGGGGAAGGGCTGAGATGCAAGTGTTTTTTGGAAATACATAGACCTTTTGGTTTTGCCTTAAAGTCCGCATAAGTTTAGGTTGTGTTGTTGTGCGGTTTTATTCCGTCAACTTTATTTTCTCCATTTTTTTCGGTTCTTCAGGAGGCGGTGGCGGTTCAAAATAGGGCGTATAATCCGTGAGCCATATCCTTATGTCCGAATGTAGAAAGTTCCGTTCGTAAGCTCTGCTCAATTCTAAAAAAATTGGTTGGAGCTTATTTAAGCTATCATCTGAGACAGAAATCGAAAGAATATGTTTGGCAGGACCTTCACTCCAATTTTTGTCTTTTCCATTGTTGGATATATCTTTTTCCAAAACTGATCCTAATTCAGAAAGTTCAAACTTTTTGCACATCCATGGATTAGTGAATCTTTTCTCAATACCATCATCATGCACAATCAGTACATTTTTCTGTTTGATAAGGATGTCACCTATTTTGTCCCAACAAGGCGTTGATACTTTGTGGATATATGTAGTATCATTGATTCTCATTTTGACAACTGGGACGCTATCATTGCAAACTATCTCGTCAACACGTTTTAAAAGATTTCGATAATCCTCGAATTCAGAAAATTCTAAAGCAACCATATTATCTTCAATATTTGACACAACTTTTTCAGTCAAATCAATGTTTTTAACCTGTTGCCCTTCGTTTTTGCAGCCAGCAACGACAATAAGCAATATAGTTCTTAAGCATTTATTCAATGGTCTTTCCATATTTTGACTCGATAGCACAAGAAATTAATAAAGTTTCTTTGTATAGAGAATGTCACGTCCTAAAATACGGCTACAGATTAATATTCAGTTTTAAGCGGCATATTGGTGCACGTAATTAGGTGTTTTATAGTCTAAAGATAAATGCAATCTTTTGTTGTTGTACAATTTGATTGCGTTTTTGGTCGCCTTTTTAGCGTGAACCACGCTGGTAAAGGTCTGGTCGAGATAGAATTCATCTTTAAGAATTCCGTTGACCCTTTCCGCTATAGCGTTTTCATAGCAGTGGTTTTCTTCCGTCATACTGATTTCTATTTTCTTTCTTTTCAATATCTGGGTATACACATTGCTACAATATTGAATTCCCCTGTCCGAATGATGAATAAGCTTTTTGATGTTTTTGGCGTTGTAAACAGCTTTGTTCAGCGCTCTTACGCAGCCTTTAAGTTCAAGGCTGTCACTTAGGTCGAAGCCTACGATCTTTCTTGAATACAGGTCGGTTATGAGGGCTAGATAGCAGAATCCTTTTACGGTTCTGATATAGGTGATATCGGAAGCCCACACTTGATTGGGTCTGTTGATTTTCAGGTCTTTTATGATGTTCCCGTATTTATAGAACTTGTGGTGCGAGTTGGTAGTTCTGGAGGAATATTTCTTTCTCTTTATAAGCAGCCCGTTCTCCCTCAGGATACGGAACAGCCGGTCCCTGCCGATTTTCAGGTGCTGTTTTTGAAAGTCTTTATGGAGGGACTTCATCAGTTTTCTGGTTCCTTCCCTTGGAAGCGTTTTTCTGCTTTTCCGGACAAGTTCGACTACATCGTGCTCTATTTGTTTTCGGACAATGAATCGTTTGTGGAATTTGTAATAGGCATCCCTTTTCAAGGAGAAGGCATCACAAATAGCTTCTATGGTAAAGCTTCTGTCCTTTCTTGTTTTCGGTGCTGTTTTCATTAGGGCTTGATGTTTAAGTTTTTTTTTAGTTCCTCAACATCTTTATATCCCAGGTTCTCTGCGGCCACTTCAAGGTAGCTATCGGTAACAAGCTTATCCAGGTCCTTTTTGATAAGAAGGTCCTTGAGTTGCTTCAGCTCTTTCTGCAGGGCTTTGATACGTGTGAATTCATCGTCTGTTTGCACGGTTACACGGGTGTTCATTAGATCTTTACGGTCATACTTCTTTATCCATACGTTTATCGTACTGGATTGTATCCCGTAAGTTAATGCAATTTGCCTTTTGGAATGGTTTCCTTTGGTAAGTTCTGCGAGAATCTTGAGTTTAAAGCTCTCACTGTAACGTCTTACATATCCATCGTTTTTATACATATACATTTGATTTTTGTATACATATTTCAGGACGGGTCAGAATGCACCACAACGGTCAGGCTATGGCAAGCAGGGCAGGCAAGGAAACTTTTCGTTTCCGTCTGGTCTGCGAGCCAGAGCTTTTTGTTTTGTAATTATCTTTTCTTTTTTAATTGCCAAATCCAAAAGAATTGGCGGACTTCGAAAACACGCCCAAGCCTTTAGATATGGCACTTTACACCCTATTTGCTATAGGCATTGTTGTACATATTTATTCTTCTTTCAATTGCCGTAAAACTGTTTTTCCATTTTCATTTTCTGGATTCAGTTCAATTGATTTCTCATATATTTTAATGGCTTCTTCCTTCTTTTCGGCCTTCAATAAGGCTTCGCCATAACTATCATACGCATTAAAACTATCTGGGAATAAAATTGTAACTAACTTGAAAACTTCTAAGGCCGCTTCTAATTCGGCATTGCCCAAAAATGAATATCCTAACGTATTCAAATCTTGTTCTGAACGGTTATTTACTTTCGCTTCAATAGATAAGTCAATGGCATTATCTAGAGCTTTTTTTAAGAGAACATTTTGTTCTTTTTCATCTAGGGTTTCGGAGTATGCTTTAACAATTGTATTAATGATTAGCCCTGGATTATCTTGAAATATGTAATGACCACTCCCTTCGGCAATAACTTCTACACGATTTGATTCAGCATCAACAAAATCTTTATGGACTTTTTTTATTAGTGCCCAGTACTCGTCTGGAAACCCTCGATTAATGGGCGAAATAATGTCTATTACAGGTATGTTTGATGGAAAATCTATTTCACGTAATATTTTAACTGTTTCAGGATATGTTTTTACTAGATAATATATGCCTAGTGTTTCAGCGCTTTTAGTAGGCGATTCTTCCTCGTCCATAATTTTCAATACGTCATCAGTATAAACTCCAACTAAATTTGCATCAATACGAATAACATACTTTACTTTGTCAGGATGACGTGATGCGTAAAACGTTGTATAGAATCCACCATAGGAATGAGGAACTAGAATTATTTCATTGTTATAGCCCAGCTTAGAAAGTCCTGCCTCCAGTTCTCTAATACCATTTACTATTCCAAAATCTGAATCGTTTTTCAAATTTGGATTAACTTCACTCTGACCAAATCCAGAGCGGTCATAAGTAATCAATGTTGTGCCCGTAACCTTATGAATTTTATCCAAAATATTGTTCCAAATTGAGCCGTCATTGCCTGCACCTGCTTCAAAAAGAATTGGAGTTCCTTCTCCTTTCATTATGTTAAAGTGCATTTTATAACCCCCAATGTCTACTAAGGTGTCTTGACTTTGGACATGCATAGAGAACGATAAAATCATTATAAATGTTAAATGGAAATGTCTCATTTGGTCAGTAGTTTAAGGTTTGTCATAATTATGTACAACAATTGTATGTG
>JBARUM010000209.1:0-1575 GCA_049645725.1 Maribacter sp. | reverse complement strand
AATTTATTTCATCTTCTTGGAAATGCCTTGGGACTTTTCTATGCGGGTCAGTTCTTCCTCAACATTTTCAGGGGAAGACAATATCTAAGCCTATTTTTTCTTGGAGTTTTGGCAGGAGGATTTGTATTTACCCTCGCCACCTACCTTCTTCCAGACTACTTTAATGCTCCTGGAGTTTTAGGAGCAAGCGCTGGGGTTTTTGCCTTGATTATTTTTGTGTGTACCTATTTTCCCGAGAGTGAGATCCGATTCATCTTTTTCAACGTTAAGCTCAAATATGTTGGATACGCTTTTTTGGTGATGAATTTGCTGGCGCTAGCATCAAAAGTTGAAGCTGGTTCGGGTTTAGGTCACCTTGCGGGAATGGCGGTAGGATATTATGCCGCGATAAAAATGAAAAGTGGGATTGATGTTTTGGAACCCATTGCCAGAGTGGGTGATTTTTTTGCCAACCTATTTCAATCATCTTCCAAAAGTTCATCAAGCTCCCGCAGCCGCAGAACCACTTCAAAGAAGAGCAGTTCGCGAATGAAAACTGTGTATCGTAACGCCAATTCTAAAACGGCCAATAAAACCTCCAAAACTTCCAGAGCCGCAGCACCTAATCAGGCAGAAATTGATAAGATTCTCGATAAGATTTCATCAAGCGGTTATGATAGCCTTTCAAAACAAGAGAAGGATACACTTTTCAGAGCGGGGAAGGATTAACCGTTGATCGTGACTTATTACACTTATGAGTGAAAACACACCTCCTATATTTTCGGATCGCAGCCTGCGCATAGGTACTAAGATTGTCGCTATTTACGCACTTTTTATCGTAATCACAGCCTTAGTCCCTTTATTATTCAATCCTGTGAGCGAGAATGCGCTCATGCCTCAAAACCATTACAACCCCATCTATTTCAGCGCGGTGCTACATTTAGTCGTATTTGTGGCCACGCTTATTTCCGTTTTGCAAAAGCGGTATTCCTGGATCCTCACGGGAGCCTGTATCGCAATTGTGATTTTGGCCAGGATATTCTATCAAGATATTGCCGTCTGGGTCTGGAACTGGTAGGTGAGAAGTTGTGTTGATTTCTCGCTTTCGCGAAAGCGTAATCCCATCAAACCTCAACGACATCCATATCACTATAGTCCTGAATCGTCTGTATTTCTAGGACAAATGGAAAAATTTGCAAACCGCATGCAGCAGATTTTGATATTCAGAAACGATAAAGGCAGAAAAAATTCTGAACTTATTTATAATTAACGGTATACCCGAGAAATAAGAGTACTTTTGCAGCCGCTAAGAAGCACGATTTATGAAAGATATAAGAAATATCGCCATCATCGCCCACGTTGACCACGGTAAGACTACACTGGTAGACAAGATTTTACACCACTGTGAGATCTTCCGTGAGAACGAGAATACGGGTGAACTCATTCTTGATAATAACGACATCGAGCGTGAGCGTGGAATTACCATCCTGGCAAAAAACGTTTCAGTAAATTATAAAGGAACAAAGATTAACATCATCGATACTCCTGGTCACGCCGATTTTGGTGGAGAGGTGGAACGTGTATTGAACATGGCAG
>JBARUM010000208.1:0-2220 GCA_049645725.1 Maribacter sp. | reverse complement strand
GTCTAACCCGTGATCTAGGGCCAAAACCATAGTCAACATTTAGATAGGGTATTTCAATTCCCGCATTGTCCAACGTAAGAAGTCCATCAAAGTTAGGGTTATCCACGTCGCCTGTGATTCTAACGCTACCGTCTAATTCTCCACGTATATTATCTATGACACCTTCTCCCAAAGGACTAAAAGGTTCCAATTTAAACTTATTGAAATTTACAAGGAGATTGGCTACGGGCATCTTTTCTTTATTCTCAATTTTTCCTACTACACCAAATTTCTCAATACCGTTGTCCGTAAGCTGAGAATTAACTTGAAATTCTGTCAAGTCTCTATTTCCCACAATACTTATCGCCAAATCACCCAAATCCATACCGTTTATTCCAAAACCTCCAATATTCAGATTGGAAGATGGTAAATAAATCCCGTCCTTTTGAAGCACGTTCAACGTACCGTTGACCTCTCCTTGAAGTTTTAGACTATCTATTACAGGCGTAATCTTATTTAATGACACAATCTTAAACTGCAGCTGTAAATCTTTATAAGTAGAATCTGCCAATTGTCCTCGTAATCTTATTTGTTCCTTTTCCTCATTGTTCATCACAATTTCCTGAATAGAAATGCTATCTAAAGATCTATTGATTATTACCTTATTCTGTGAATCACCCTCCTTGTTCAAAATCCACTTATTACCTTTAAAACTGATATCAGAAGTTTTTAGGCCGATTACAGATTTCTTTTCCTTATTAAAGGTGTGGTAGAAATTTAGATTATAGCTATCATTAAATTCACTACCACCCTTAAATTCCGATCTAAAAAACAGCGTGTCTTTTAAGGTTGTGTTGATAAGACTAAAATCCTTAAGATTATAATAAGGGGTATTCAAATCCCCAACCGAAATATAGGTATTGAACAAAGGGTTCTTATTATCTATTTTCACTTCTATATCATCTGCTGCATTCCCAAATGCTTCTATACTGGGGGATTCGAAATTTAATTTAAAGTCTCCTTCATCAGCAACAATCTTACCCCTTATAAAAGTATTTGGGTCAAATTTTACATCTGGAAAAAAAACATCAACTATTTTATTATAGATTTTGAAATTAAACGATAATCTTTGACCATCAGAAATTTTAAAAGGGCGGTAATTGGTGTAAATACTTCCTAACGAATTTTGCACCAATCTGCCTAATTCTTTTACCCTAAAATTACCCTTCATGAAGCCGGTAATTATATCAGGTGAGTTAATGTTTATAATCCTAATCGAATCATTTTCAAACGAAGAAGTTATTTCAAAGTCATCAAAATAATAGGTGTCATTAACATTTTGGTAGTTGGTTTCCGTGAATTTGATATCCCCTACGATATCATCCAACGTGGTACCATTAATATCCATGCTAACATTACCTTTAAATATGGAAACACTATCTTTTATAAAGTTTAATTTCTTAAAATCAGCATAGGCTACAGAGGCGTTAAAGTTGAAATTGTTACGGGATTCTTCAAAATCCGCAAGTCCTTTAAAGTCGAATTTAATATTCTCGTCGTTGCTTTGTAAGGATCCATCAAATAACTGTTCTTTTAGAATTCCCGAGACTCTTAAATCCTTGTAATTATATCTATTGAACTCAATAGAATATATCTGCCCAATGACCTCTGTATTCAATTTTTCCTTTACAAAACCCTGACCCTCCACATTAAAATCCAACGTAGTTTTCCCAAGACTCTTACTATCTACAAAATCCCCTAAATCAAAATCTATAAGAGATATAAACCCTTTGTAGGTAGCATTATCTATGTTATTAAAATTAGTGAGTACAATATCAGAATAGCTACTACCAATAGCCGTATTCAAGTTTACTTTTGCATCTATTGAGGAATCTGTTATAGTGGCATTACCCCTAATGGTGAATTGGCCAAGTTTGCTAAAAGTGGAGGGCAAGGAATTTCCAATTAGATTGGGTAAAAGTGCATTTAATTGGTAATAACTACTGGTTACATTTTTCATCTGGGCATCCAGTACAAAGGGC
The DNA here is from genome assembly GCA_049645725.1 of Maribacter sp. Lineage (GTDB taxonomy): Bacteria > Bacteroidota > Bacteroidia > Flavobacteriales > Flavobacteriaceae > Maribacter. Next base: position 199 of record JBARUM010000208.1, on the reverse strand, counting down.
TTCTGTTTGTTAAAAAGATTTTTAAAGTTAAAATCTCCTCTTATACCTGTATTATCTGAAAACAGAAATAAATTATTGGTATTTAAATCATTAAGGACACCATTGATATCCGTAGAAATCGTGGCCATTTTCCCTTGGCCAAATTCGTTGTAAACCAAATCAATCTCATCAAAAGAAACGGTTGATTCCTGAAAATCGG
>JBARUM010000207.1:0-5208 GCA_049645725.1 Maribacter sp. | reverse complement strand
GACATACCCCATTTAATAGTGGAAAGAACAGAAGATGCCATTGCCCATGCCAAGAAACATGGTTTTATTTTTTAAAACAAGCCATGAATTTCAGCATCAATTTTATTGATTACCGTTCCTAGATCCTCAGGTTTATCTACGAAATCTAATTTGTCAACATCAATAACCAAAAGATTTCCTTTTTCATAACCATGAACCCAAGCCTCATACCGTTCGTTCAATCTACTTAGATAATCTATGGAAATCGTATTTTCATATTCCCGTCCTCTTTTATGAATCTGATTAACTAGGTTGGGAATAGAACTTCTTAGATATATTAATAAATCTGGTGGTTTTACTAGGGTTTCCATCAATTCGAATAAACTAGAATAGTTCTGGAAATCCCTATTGGTCATCAATCCCATCGCATGAAGGTTAGGTGCAAAAATATGGGCATCTTCATAAATGGTGCGATCTTGGATAATATTCTTGCCACTTTCCCTTATTTGTAATATTTGCCGGTATCTACTGTTCAGAAAGTAAATTTGAAGATTAAAGCTCCAACGTTCCATCTGATTATAAAAATCGTCTAGATAAGGATTGTCAACAACATCTTCAAAATGAGCTTCCCATTTATAGTGTTTGGCCAATAATCTTGTCAGCGTGGTTTTCCCTGCTCCAATATTTCCGGCTACGGCAATGTGCATTGTGGTTAGATTTTATGGTTAGCGTCAATAGAATTGTCGGAGGGTACAATATACAAAGTATATTAAGTTTTAGAAAAAATAGTGGATGAAATACGGCATTAATTCCTGCCGGATTTTTAGTGAGGGTACCATGTCATAAAATGAGGGTGAATAATTATTAAGAGAAACAATTTTCATACTTTTGCGCTATTAAATAAGAGGAAGGATTTGACTGATTGCAACCTCGTACTCTGAACTCGGTTCCGAGCCTAGTTCCAAAAACTAAATACTAGTGAAATTGGAGCTAGATGCTGAAAAAGTTCAGTATTAAATGCTAAAGCAGTTTATTCCAAATATGTTTTGGAATCTCTTCTTAGGGACTTTGTAAGCTAGTTTTAAAATATCGTCAAATCTTTCAACATAAAATTATGTAATGGCATATTTATTTACATCAGAATCTGTTAGTGAGGGGCATCCGGATAAGGTAGCCGACCAGATAAGTGATGCTTTGTTAGATCATTTTTTGGCCTTTGACCCAGAGAGTAAAGTAGCTTGTGAAACATTGGTTACAACTGGTCAAGTAGTCTTGGCCGGGGAGGTGAAGAGTGATACCTATTTAGATGTGCAGAATATAGCTAGGGAAACCATCAATAATATAGGCTATACGAAAGGAGAATACCAATTTAGTGGCGATTCTTGCGGTGTTATATCCTTGATTCATGAACAGTCCCAAGATATAAACCAAGGTGTAGATAGAGGTTCTAAAGAGGAACAGGGCGCGGGTGACCAGGGAATGATGTTTGGTTATGCGACCAAAGAAACAGAGAACTATATGCCTTTGGCCCTAGATATCTCCCATAAGTTATTAAAGACCTTAGCAGATTTAAGAAACGAAGGTAAGGAAATCACCTATTTAAGACCGGATGCCAAGGCACAGGTGACCATTGAATACTCAGATGATAATGTACCGCAGCGAAGTGATACTATTGTAGTTTCCACGCAACATGATGCTTTTGATGCTGATGATTCTAAAATGCTGGCAAAGATAAAATCTGACATTATATCTATTTTGATTCCAAAGGTCAAATCCCAACTGGCAACTGCTATTCAGGATTTATTTGACGACCAAATTACGTATCACATCAATCCTACTGGAAAATTTGTTATTGGTGGTCCGCATGGCGACACAGGACTTACCGGAAGAAAAATAATTGTGGACACCTATGGTGGAAAAGGCGCTCATGGGGGCGGTGCTTTTAGTGGAAAAGACCCAAGTAAGGTTGATAGAAGTGCGGCCTATGCCGCAAGACATGCCGCTAAGAATTTGGTAGCCGCAGGAGTGGCGGACGAGATCTTGGTACAGGTTAGTTATGCCATTGGAGTGGTAGAACCTACCTCTATTTTTGTTGATACGTATGGCACTTCTAACATAAAATTAAGCGATGGCGAGATTGCCAAAAAAGTGGCCAAACTTTTTGATATGAGACCTTTTGCTATCGAAGAACGCTTAAAATTAAGAAGTCCTATTTATCTGGAAACAGCTGCGTATGGGCACATGGGTAAAGAATCCAGGATGGTAACCAAGGTTTTTGAATCTCCCTATAATGGTAGGGTAGAGAAGAGGGTAGAACTTTTTACTTGGGAAAAACTGGATAAGATTAATGAAATTAAGTCTGTTTTTGGGCTTTAATCCAGCTTTATTAGATTTTACAAGTAGTTTCCGGCATTAAAAAAACAAAAAAAGCAGTTGTAAAGAGCTGCTCTTTTTGTTTTTACGGAGATTTAAAGGAAAATTGATGAGATAGTTTGGGTATTTTAAGTGCAGTTTTAGCTCTCTTGAAATTGGTTTGGTCGCTTTACACAACATATTCCCTATAGTTCACTACATTTATATTTATGTAAGAAAAATACTACATATATTTGAATTGTAGTTAATAGTGAGTCCCAAATCACGAAATAGTAAAAAATGAAATATCTAGTACTGGTACAAACAAAATACGAACAGCGACAAATGGAGGTATCTGTTCCCAAAGCAGACTTAAACACATTTCTGTGTAATTGCATGGAGGCTTTAAAAACCCTACTTAACTTATAAGAATAACTCCATCAATAGGGTTTTGACTTAGAAATCTCTCTATCATATTCTATTTCCATAATAGTTTGAATTCTTAACCTTATTACGTGTCGACTAAAAGGTTAACAACTATTAGTCTTAAGCTGAGATACGTTTAAGCGTATAGGGTTTGGATATTTTAAATAATCTTTTTATAAGTTATCCGCTTTTAAGTTCAATCTGTCGATAAGCGAAATAAGCTTATAAAATAGCTATTGGAATATCAATATTAGAAAGGCGATTTTTGAAAAACCAATTTCTGGAATTTTTAAAACGTGAATAGTAAGATTGGAATAATTAGTAGAATCACCTTATAATTTGGTATGGCAAATAAAGATATTTTTATCAAAAACTTATAAGTTTTACTCAAAAATTCATCTGCTTTAAGTCGTGTGAAATTTTTCATTTCTCACGAGAATCATATAACCTTATTTTCTTTAAACGAAATAATAAAATTGTTTTATCGTTATATAATTATGTTTAATTTCTAAGTTGTATATGTTAACATTCGTTATACCTGTAAAGAGTAAGTCTGTATCTTCGGACTGGACTAATTTCAGCCAATTATTCGAGAATACTCTTAAGTCAATTTGCAACCAAAAGGATTCGAATTTTAAAGTTGTAGTTGTTTGTCATGAAATCCCTGAAATAAACTTTAGCCATGAAAACCTTCACTTTATTCATCCAGATTTTGAACCACCATCAAAAGAAAATATTAGTCCTAAAACATACTTAACGAATCAAAGAATAGATAAAGGTAATAAGATTAAACTTGGAGTTGCTTATGCGAGTAAAGAACTAAATGCCGATTATGTTATGCTCGTAGATTCTGATGACTTAGTTAGTAACAATGTTGCTACATTTGTAAACAATAATGGAAATGATTTGCCAGGCTGGTATGTTGGTAAGGGTTATCTAAATTTCAAATGGAAAAATATTATAGTTGCTACTAAGAAATTTAATTATTTATGTGGCAGTTGTATTATTATTAAGCCAAACCTCATAGAGCACTTTTTTGACAAGGGCAAAATAGATTTATATTTTGATCATCGGTTAACATCCCTTAATTCAAACATTGAGTTGAAAAGAGTTCCTTTTTGCGCTGCCATATATAATATTGGAAATGGCGATAATATTTATATGTCTTTCCAAAAAGTAAAAAAATTCAATAATCATTGGAAAGGGATTTATATGCAGGGTCTTAAGAGATTGTATGGTAAATTCAGAAATTACCATTTTAGATTTATTACTCCTAAGTTTCGTGCGGAATTTAAGTTTTATCCAAATAACAATCAGTGAAAATAACCAAAATCAAGAAAGGTTTAAGTCCACCACACCAATTTTATTGTAATTTTCAATAACTCCATTCACAACATAAAGACAAATGAGTCCGTTTAACGTAAATTAGACATACAAAGTCTTAAGAATTTACATAAAGAAAATAACTTCTTAAATGCACTTATAGTCTTACTTAAAGACCTGACTAATTGTTAAGAATTAGAATCCCAAAAATTTGAAATAGCAAGCTGCAGCCAAGTCGCTCCTTTTTTATTCTACTTTTTTGTTATTGAATTTCCAGAATTTTGAAAATCGAGAAAAACCACTCTCTAATTTAAAAAAAATCCTCTAGTTTTAAGATTCAAAACCATAGAGCAATGCCAAAATTCCTATTCAAAAAGATACTCACGTTAGTTTTCTTATCAGTCTTTCTTTTTTCCTGTAAAAAAACAAACAAGGTTACTACTACAGAATTACCCGAGACCTATGTTTATGACAATTACAACAAAAAAGAGGTGGATATAAAAATGCGTGATGGTATAACCTTGCATACCACTATTTATTCACCAAAAGATACTTCAAAAGAATATCCCATCATAATGCAGCGTACACCTTATAGCTCAAGACCTTATGGAGAGGGCGAGTTCAAATCACAGATTGGCCCAAATATTCATTTAATGCAAGAGGGTAATATTATAGTTTACCAAGACGTTCGCGGTAGGTGGCTAAGCGAAGGGCATTACGAAAATATGCGTGCCTACATTCCCAATAAAACATCGGTAAAGGACGTAGACGAAAGTACAGATACCTATGACACTATTGAGTGGTTGGTGAACAATGTAGAAAATAACAATGGTAACGTAGGTGTTTGGGGTATTTCCTACCCCGGCTATTATGCTACATATGCTACTATAGATGCCCATCCTGCTTTAAAAGCCTCCTCACCGCAAGCATGTATTGGAGACTTTTTCTTTGACGATTTTCACCATAACGGTGCTTATCTATTAAGTTATTTTAGGGCAACTTCGCTGTTTGGTACGCCAAGACCTAATGGGGACCAGCCTATTGATACGGCGTGGTATAGCTTACCGGATTTAGGGACCGAAGATCAATACCAATTCTTCTTGGACAAGGGGCCATTGAAGAACCTGA
>JBARUM010000206.1:0-2224 GCA_049645725.1 Maribacter sp. | reverse complement strand
ATTTAATATCTTAACAAAAGCCTTGGTTATTTTTTTTGCCCTATCATCAAAACTACCGGCACATCCAACCCAAAAGAGAACCTCTGGTTGCTGGTTTGCCGAAAAAAGTTCTGCCATGGTAGGTACTTTAATTTCACTTGCCATATTAGGATTTTTTATGATTCTTTACTCCAGTTAAGTCGGTCCATTTGATTAAAAGGCCAAGGAGCTCCATTATTTTCAATATTTCCCATCATATTATTTAAATCTGACGGCGCGGCAGATTGTTCCATAACTAAATATTGTCTCATATCCATAATAATGGACAAGGGGTCTATACTTACGGGACAGGCTTCTACACATGCATTACAAGATGTACAAGCCCATAATTCCTCCCTTGAAATGTAATCATCCAATAGTTGCTTACCGTCACTTTGGAATGCACCATTGTTAGCATCTATATTCTTGCCAACCTCTTCCATACGATCTCTCGTATCCATCATAATTTTTCGGGGAGATAACTTTTTTCCAGTTTGATTGGCAGGACATTCACTCGTGCAACGTCCACATTCTGTGCAGGTATATGCATTCAACAACTGAACCCTATTGAGATCCAAGACATCGGATGCTCCAAATTTACCGGGTATTGGAGCATCCCCAGCAGGAGCTGCAAAAGGATCTGCTGAAGGATCCATCATTAATTTAACCTCTTTTGTCACTGCCTCTAAATTTTCAAACTTCCCATTGGGTGTAAGTTTTGCAAAATAGGTGTTGGGAAAAGCTAGAAGAATGTGCAAATGCTTGGAGTAGTACAAATAGTTTAAAAAGAAAAGTATTCCTGCAATATGTAACCACCAAGTACTGCGCTCTATAATAATTAGAGTTGTTGTTGATAGACCATCAAATAGTGGCAACAAATATTGACTTACCGGAAAAGAACCCACTATCCCAGATTGGCTGGCATAATGTTCCGCTCCATTAAGTTGTAATTGAAAATCGGTAGCGTTCATAGTTAAGAAAAGCAGCATTAGCACTACTTCAATATACAAAATGAGGTTACCGTCTTTTTTAGGCCATCCCTCCATTTCTGGCTTTAAAAAGCGTTTTAGTCGTATTATATTTCTCCGAATCCAAAATATAACTACCGTCAAAATTACCAATAAAGCCAATATTTCAAACGAAGCGATTAAAAAATTATACACTGCCCCGAGACCAGAAAAAATACGATGGGTTCCCAACAACCCGTCTATTACTATTTCTAAAACTTCGATATTAATAATAATAAAACCAACATAAACAATTATATGAAGTAAGCCTGCTATAGGCCGTACTACCATTTTTGTTTGACCTAAGGCAATTTTAGCCATATTCTTCCAACGCTGTCCTTTGTTATCACTGGTATCAATCTGTTTACCAAGACTAATATTACGTCTTAGACGGGCAATGTTCTTTATAAAAAACCCTATGCCGATAATCAAAAGGGCAGCAAAGAGGATATTGGAGATGTACTGCATAAGTTATTGTTCTATTTTTTCTGCTGGGTCTTCTTCAGGTAGGGTATATTCCTTTTGTTTTTTTCCAAAAACGGAAACGTTAACGTAGCGTTTTGGATTAAGTCTAAAGTCTTGTAGCAATAAATCCAATTCCCTCGAGGCACCATTTAAATTTGAATACAGTTCCTTATCGTTCATTAGCTTCCCTAATGTACCGTCGCCTTTTTCTATTTTGGACATAATTTCATCAAGGCTAGCCACGGTAGACTCTAGGCTAGAAAGGGTTCTACCCAAACCTGCGTTATTTAAAGAATCTGAAAGTTTAGCGAAGTTCTGTGTTAGGGTCTCAAAATTGGTAAGTGAATTATCCAATTTTCCTTCATTATTTTCTAAGATGTTGTTTAACACTTTAGCACTACCGTTAAGACTTCCCATAAGCTCGCTTAAGCCATTAATCGCTTTTTGAAGGTCTTTCTTCGTTCTGGTATCAAGTACATCATTAACGTTCATTAGCACATAGTCCGCATCTGTTACAGCAGATTCAAAATTCTTGAACAATGGAGTTAGTTTTTGTTGGGCCAATTCTGTTAAACCTGGTCTAGTATCCGTTAAAAGCGTGTCACCTGATGCAGCTTCAGGAGCACCATCAAAAACAGGGGTTATCTGTAATCCTTTTCCCCCAATTATCCCGGTATCATATAGCTCTACCCTACTGTTTCTGGAAAACTTGAAATCACTACTAACGGTAAAAG